>JBARDR010000377.1:0-5935 GCA_049795335.1 Gelidibacter sp.
CTGTTACGAAGGAATTGATCCCATCTCTGAAGTGAAGCTAGGTCCAGATGCTGGTGCTCCAATGGTTACGATTTTGCGACCCGCCAACGGACTTGAAATACAGGTTCCTGAACCAGTCACATCAACCATGGTTCAGTTTAAAGTTGAAGATGATATTGAAATAGCATCTATCAAGGTGATGTTGGATGGCGTTGAAATAGCAGCTTATGATCACTTTTTGGACTATCGCATTGCGAACTTAGAGTTCATGCAAGACAACATTACGACAGGAGATCATACTTTATCGGTTATTGCGGCAGATTTAGCTGGAAACGTTACAACGGCAACTACTAATTTCACCAAGTCACCACCTTATACACCGATATTCCCAGGCGAACAATTTTACATGCCTTTTGAGGGCGATTTTACAGAGCTCATCAGTATTAACGCTGCAGGCGAAGTAGGAAGTCCAGGATTTGGTGGTAGTGGTTATGCAGGTTCAAACTCTTACAAAGCGGGAACAGATAATTATTTAACCTTTCCGGTAAGTGAATTAACACTTGGTAATGACTTTAGTGGTGCGTTCTGGTACAAAGTCAATGCGACTCCCGATCGTGCGGGTATTTTAACCATCGGCGCTAATGCTGATGACCGAAATCAAGGTTTAAGATTGTTAAGAGAAGGAAATGGCGAAAATCAACGAATCAAATTGAACGTTGGTATAGGTAATACGGATGTTTGGAATGATGGTGGCGAAATTAGTGTTGCCGCTGGAGCATGGGTGCATGTTGCTTTTACCATTTCGGCTACTCAAACCAAAATTTACCTTAACGGACTGGAAGTTAATACAAGTAACTTAAGCGCCCCTGTTGATTGGACAGGAACCTCCCAGTTGGTGATTGGTGCTGGTGGCCCAACCTTTAGCTATTGGGACCATAAATCAGATTCGAGTTTGATTGATGAGCTGCGTTTGTTTGACACTACCTTATCACAAAATGAGATTACCAGCATGATTGCCCAAGGCAGTCAAAAACTACACCTGAACTTTAATGGTAGTTATACTGATTCCGTAAGTGACCGACAAGCTACCATTGTGGGTTCACCTGGTTTCGCAGGAGAAGGATATGCCGGTTCAAATGCTTATAAAGGTGCAGAAAATTCTTATTTGACCTTTCCAACAGTTGGACTTTTAAGCGGTCAATTTAGTGCTTCGTTTTGGTATAAGCTCAATGCCTCACCAGATCGGGCAGGGATTTTAGTGGTTGGACCTCAAGATACAGGCAATCCAGATTTTCCAAATGTTCAAAACAATCGTAAAAGTGGCTTTCGCTTTTTCCGAGAGGGTGGTCCCACCAATCAAACTTTCAAATTGAATGTCGGTAATGGTATTGATGATAATTGGTTTGAGGGCGGGGTTAGTGCTACCATAGATCCTACCACAACTAATGGATGGATTCATTTAGCATTTTCGATTTCTCCTACGGAATGTGTTGTGTATATTAATGGAGAAATCGCGGCACAAGGTTCTTTTTCAGGAATTGATTGGACGGATTGTGACTTGATGTCCGTTATGTCGGGAGCACCTCGTTTTACAGAATGGGGTCACAAATCTGATTTAAGTGTTATGGATGAGCTGAGGATTTTTGATAAAGCCTTGTCACAATCAGAAATCAAGGCGCTTATGTTCTAAATTAAAGCATTGCGTCACATTGGCTCCTGCACCAATTTTTTATTAAGTTAGTTTCATTTAATTTTGGCTGCATTTTGGTGACTAAATGCAGCTAAAATTTTAGTGAGATCTGCACTTCAATACTATGCCATTGGCGGAGTTATGAAATGCGCTGGTGGAACAAACCCTGCTTTTCGCGCGTCTCATATAAAATATGCTGTGTAACTATCGGGCCAAAGAATTTTCACCTAATAATTTTTATTTACTGATTTTTATGAATACACTATCAACCAAAATAATGACACTTTGGATTCCTATTTTATTGCTTTTTTTAAGTTGTAATTCCAATGAGAAAAAACAGGAAAATAAGATATCTGAAAGTAAGTCTACCGCAACTGATCCGAATGATCCTTTGTTGGACACTATTCAAAAACAAACCTTTAATTATTTTTGGGAAGGCGCTGAACCTCATTCAGGACTGGCAAGGGAACGTCTCCATATGGACGATGTATATCCCACCAGTCCTAAAAACACGGTCACCACTGGTGGCTCTGGATTTGGAATGATGGCCCTTTTAGTGGGTATTAAAAGAGGTTATATTACACGGGAGGAAGCATTAAACAGATTTGAGAAAATGGTAGACTTTCTTGAGAAAGCCGATCGTTTTCATGGGGCTTGGCCCCATTGGCTTAATGGCGAAACGGGAAAAGTGGTGCCCTTCAGCAAGAAAGATAATGGTGGCGATTTGGTGGAGACCGCATTTTTGATTCAGGGGATGTTGACCGTAAAAGAATATTTTAAAAATGGCAACGACCAAGAAAAACAACTCGCCCATAAAATAGACCAACTATGGAGAGGCGTAGAGTGGGATTGGTACACCAAAGGCGAAAATGTGCTGTATTGGCATTGGTCGCCAACCGAACATTGGGATATGAATTTCCCAATTGGAGGCTATAATGAATGTTTGGTCATGTATGTCCTTGCGGCTGCCTCGCCAACCCATCCTATTTCCAAGGAAGTTTATGATCAGGGCTGGGCTTTGAATGGTAACATCATTTCTAAAGATTCTTTGTACGATATTCCTTTAGTATTGAATTACTATGAAAATGAAGATGCTGAAGTTGGACCGATGTTTTGGGCACATTATTCCTATTTAGGATTAAACCCTAAAGGCTTGAAAGATCAGTATGCAGATTATTGGCAATTGGTGCAAAATCAAGCTAAAATCCATCATGCTTATGCCGTGGATAATCCGAAGAATTTTAAGGGTTATGGCGATAGTTTATGGGGCATGTCATCAAGTTATTCAGTAAATGGTTATGATGCCCACAGACCAGGAAATGATTTGGGCGTGATTACACCTACAGCGGCTTTGGCCTCATTTCCTTATACACCGAAAGAAAGTATGAAAATGCTCCATTACTTATACACTGAACAGGACTCCCTGATTGGCAAGTATGGTCCTTATGACGCTTTCAGCTTGGAAGACAATTGGTTTGTGCCACGCTATTTGGCAATTGATCAAGGCCCAATTACAGTTATGATTGAAAATTATAGATCTGGGATGCTTTGGGATTTGTTCATGCAAAATGAAGATGTAATACGCGGATTGGATAAACTTGCATTCACTTATGAGAATTAAATTATAAGTTAAGAAAACAGACTGACAATAGTTTTATATCCCGCCATTTGTGCAATTATTTTCGAAGAATCATTTGCAAATCTTAATTGAGCAAGACTCAGTTTTTAGTGATAATTAGTGAAATTCGTGTATAAAGAATAGTCGTTAAAAAATGGATGCTTGCGTCGGCAGTACAGAATTAGATTCCAGCCTTCGCGGGAATGAAAAAAATTTCGATGAAATATATTTATAGTTTATTATTTATAGCATTGGTAACTTTTGGGTGTTCTAAAAGTTCTCCTTCTGAACCCTTTAATCCAGGTCCTGTTGATGATGGGCCTATTGTCATCGCTCCGCTGACAGATGTTGAGATGATGGATTTGGTACAACGTGAAACCTTCAAATATTTTTGGGATTATGCACAGTCCGATTCAAAAGCGGCCAGAGAGCGCTATATTGTTGGTAATCCTTCTCAAAACCAGCATGTGGTCACCACGGGTGGCACAGGTTTTGGCCTCATGACGATTTTGGTAGGCATTGAAAGAGGCTATGTCTCCAGAGCTGAAGCGGTCGCCAAATTGCAAACCATACTGACCTTTTTAGAAAATGCGAATCGCTTTCACGGTGCGTGGCCACATTGGCTCAACGGCACGAACGGTAGCGTGATCCCGTTTAGCGATCAGGATAATGGCGGCGACTTGGTAGAAACTTCTTTTTTAGTTCAAGGACTCATTTGTATCAAAGAATATTTTAAAAACGGTTCGCCGACAGAAGTAGCATTGGCCAGCAAAGCAGATGTACTTTGGAAAGGTGTGGAATGGGATTGGTACACCCAAAATCAAAACGTGTTGTATTGGCATTGGAGTCCTAATTACGCGTTTGCCATGAATTTAAAAATCCAAGGTTATAATGAGAGCTTGGTAACTTATGTTTTGGCCGCTGCTTCTCCAGATCATTCCATTTCTGCCGATGTTTATAATCAAGGGTGGGCGGGCAATGGCAATATAGAGACTTCAAATGTGCCATACGGTTTGCCGCTCCTTTTAAATCATGCAGGGTCGCCAGAATTTGGAGGGCCTATGTTTTTTAGCCATTATTCATTTCTGGGATTAAATCCAACAAATCTAGGAGATCAATATGCAAACTATAATGACGTTGCCACCAATCACGCCAAAATAAATCATCAATATTGCGTTCAAAATCCGAAAGGGTTTGAGGCTTATGGGACGAATTGTTGGGGTTTGTCGGCAAGTTATTCCAGGAACACCGACGGGTCATTAGGCTATTCGGCCCATAGTCCTGTGAATGATAAAGGGGTTATTGCACCTACAGCGGCGATAAGTTCTATTGCTTTTACACCTGCAGAATCGCTGCGTGCTATGCATTATTTTTATCAGAAGAAAGATAAATTATGGGGAAAGGCAGGTTTTTATGATGCCTTCAGTCCGCAATACAATTTTTGGGTCGCTGAAGCTTATTTGGCCATCGATCAAGGGCCTCAAATTATTATGATTGAAAATTACCGGACGGGCTTATTGTGGAATTTGTTCATGCAGAATGAAGATGTACGCAACGGACTTGATAAACTTGGGTTTACTTATTAATAGTAAAGGTATTCAGCAATTTTTATCTGAAGCCTAAAATTTAAATAACATGAGATTACACTTTAAAACTTTAACCTGCCTGATGGTAACAATCTTCTTGATGAGTGCCTTACAGTTATCGGCGCAACATCAAGAGGCGTATGCTCAAGAACAATTGGTTTCTGGCAAGGATACTTTGAACTACCGCGTCATGTTTCCTAAAACCCTGGAATCCTCCAAAAAATATCCTCTGGTGGTATTCCTTCATGGTGCTGGAGAAAGAGGATGTGACAACACAAAACAATTGGCTCATGGCAGCGAAATATTCTATAAAATTAGAGATTCTTTTCCTGCCATAGTCATCTTTCCCCAATGTCCCGAAAACGATTATTGGTCAAATGTAACGGTGGATAGAAGCACCATGCCACTGTCGTTAAAGTTTCCGTCAGATACTGGACCCACAAAATCCTTGACTTTAGTGATGCAATTAGTGGAGGAAATGTTAGCCAAACCTGAGGTCGATAAAAATCAGATTTATGTTGGCGGACTTTCCATGGGCGGGATGGGAACTTTTGAAATCCTTTACAGAAAACCGGAAGTTTTTGCTGCTGCATTTTCCATCTGCGGCGCAGGAAATCCGGAAACTACAGAAATTTATGCCAAAACAGTTCCGATGTGGATTTTCCATGGAGCCAATGATGATGTAGTTGATCCGCAACAATCTGTGGCAATGGTTTCCGGCATTTTAAAATATGGAGGAAAGCCCAATTTTTCACTTTACGCCAAAGACAATCATAATAGTTGGGATTCAGCATTTGTGGAACCTCAATTATTGCCTTGGTTATTTGCTAATTCTAAATTAAATTCAAAATAATGAAATTAAAATCTATCAACGCCGTTCTTTTTAGCACACTTACATTCGGTTTGCTGTCCTGTAATTCCTATCAGGCACAAACCCAAGTCAAACCGCAAAAATCCATTGAACAGAAAGTAGATTCAATCCTTAAACTGATGACCTTAGATGAAAAGCTGGGGCAACTCAACTTGCCTTCAGCAGGCGATATCACAACCGGCCAAGCCACG
>JBARDR010000378.1:0-8970 GCA_049795335.1 Gelidibacter sp.
AAACGCTTGTTGAAAGCTCAAAAACGAAAATTGAATGAGGTTTTACAGCGTGTTAAAATGCTTCAAGATGAATTGTTTCCCCGACAAAGTCTGCAGGAACGTCATATGAATATTTCTGAGTTTTATTTAGAATATGGGGAGGGCATCATTCAAACCCTAGTTCAAAATCTAGAACCCTTAAAAGCCGAATTTTTAATCTTGGATATTTCAAATCAATAGCGCTCAAGTTATGAAGAGTATGCACAAGATTGATTTGAATTTGATCGAGATGACCCTTGATATCATGAAATATGTTATCGGACGTATTTCGGCTACGGAGCACCTCATTGGTAAACCAAAAAAAGAAGAAGAGCTGAAAAAGTTAGTTGGCGAGACGATTACGGCCAAAGGCGTTGGTGGCGAATATGCCTTTAATTTATGGAAAGACCATCTTGCCGGTGCAAACGTTCCGGTGGATCATCCACGAAACCTTGCGTTTGTTCCAGCATCGCCTACAAAAGCCGCTATAATGTTTGACTTGGTCACTTCGGCGTCCAGTATTCATGGGGCTTATTGGATGGAAGGTGCCGGCGGTATTTTTTGCGAGAATGAAGCGATGAAATGGATGGTATCCCTCACAGGAATGCCTGAGGGTACTTTTGGTGTTTTTACCAGTGGCGGGACCACTGCGAATCTTTCTGCTATTGTTACCGCAAGAGAGCATTGGCGTGGAAATCCAGAATTCACTAGAGAAAAAGGCTTGATCATAACCTCGATTGGCGCACATTCGTCCATTAAATCGATGGCAAAAGTGGCCGATGTGGATATTCTTTTAGTGGATTCAGAAGAGCGATTAACAGGCGCCGATTTACAGGAAACAATTCAGAACTTAACCGAGCAACAACGTAAATGTCTGTTTGCAGTCGTGGCGACAGGGGGTACAACCAATGCAGGAATTATTGATGACTTAGCAGATATTGCCGCCGTTTGTGAAAAGGAGAACTTATGGTTTCACGTCGATGCAGCTTATGGAGGTGGTGCTTTGGTAGCTGATTCTGTACGTCATTTGTTTAATGGAATAGAAAAAGCGGATAGTGTGACTATCGATCCACATAAATGGATGTTTTCGCCCTATGATTGTGGCGCTGTGATTTATAAAAATCCGGAATTGGCAAAAAACGCCCATTCCCAACAAGGCTCTTATTTAGATATTTTTAAGGATGAAGGCGCTCATGGCTTCAATCCTACGGATTATCAAATACAATTAACCAGGCGTGTACGTGGATTGCCTTTATGGTTTTCATTGGCAACACATGGTACCGATCGTTATAAGGAAGCCGTAGAGCGCGGTATCGAACTCGCGCAAATTGCCGGACGAATGATTGAAGCGCATCCTGATTTGGAATTGGTCAGAGCGCCAAGTCTCTCTTGTGTGCTCTACCGAAGAAAAGGATGGCAGCCCGAAGATTACACCCATTGGACTTATGAGAACCATCGCAAAGGTTTTGCATTGGTAACCCCTACGAAATGGAAAAATGGTGATGCGTTTGAAACGGTTTCTCGTTTCTGCTTCATTAATCCCGATACTACGGAACGGGATATTGAAATGATTTTAGAGACGATGGAGTGATTAGAAGTTACTTTGGACTGATACTCTAATTTTGGATTCTAAGGTTTTTTAAACAACTCAATATGACGCGTTTATGTGGGTTTTAGTGTTTAAAAAGCGATGGTTTGTCGACAATATAAGTAATTTGGCTAATATAAAATAAGTTGTCATATTTTGTTCTTTAATTTATCATCAATAACCGATCTGTATCCCCACTTATTATTTATTATTCAGCAACAATTGAAACTTAGTCTCACTGATTTTCATAATTTATATTTCCCTATGACCTCTTCAAATTACTCAGGTTTTGTTTTAATCTTATTTTTATTAGGATTTACAGGTTTTTCTCATGCTCAATCCCCTCATACGCAAGGCCAATGGAGTCCTAAAATCGAGTTTGATCTAGTGCCTGTCGCAGTAGCCAATTTGCCAGATGGGAGATTGGTGACCTGGTCTTCAAAATATCATGACGATTTTGGCGGTCATGATGGATATACTTTTACACAAATATTTGATCCTTTAGGGGGACCAGATGGGATGGGAGGAATATTACCAAGAACAGTAACAGATACCAATCATGATATGTTTTGTCCTGGTATAAATAACTTGGCAGATGGAAGAATTTTGGTAACTGGAGGAAGCTCGGCTGAAAAGTCGAGTATTTATGATCCTAAAACACAAAAATGGACAAGTGCGGCTGACCTAAATATTCCTAGAGGGTATCAAGGTGCTGTTACCTTAGCCGATGGCTCTGTTTTCACAATAGGTGGCTCGTGGAGTGGTGATGCTACTTATGGAGGTAGAGATGCAGAAATTTGGACAGAGGCCACAGGGTGGACTCGTCTTACGGGTTTACCTGGTGAATTGCTTTGGAATGCTAACGATTTACTGGGGGAGTTAGAAGGTGAGTATCGATTAGATAATCATGCTTGGCTTTGGGCCGCTCCTAATGGTAAAATTTTTCATGCCGGACCTGGGGAAGAGATGCATTGGATTGATGTTAATGGAGTCGGCTCTTACACTCCGGCGGGACCAAATGGCAAACGATTAGATGACCACGAGTCTATGAACGGTAATACAGCCATGTTTGATATAGGCAAAATATTAAAATTAGGAGGTAGTCGTTCCTATTCTTCTGACACCCCAAGTAATGATAAATCCTATGTTATTGACATCAATAACGGAGATGTTGTTACAATAACCCCTACGGCTAATTCAATGGCTCATTCAAGAATATACGTCACTAGCGTAGTGCTCCCTAACGGAGAAGTATTGGTTTTAGGAGGTATGGATACGTCTGTCGTATTTTCGGATACTGGCGCTCATTTATCTGCCGAGATGTTTAATCCTGATGATAATGAGTTTAGAACCTTAGCCAGTATGATCGTGCCAAGAACCTACCATAGCACAGGCATTCTTTTAAATGATGGCCGTGTATTTATGGGCGGTGGCGGCCTTTGTGGTACCTG
Source organism: Gelidibacter sp. (assembly GCA_049795335.1). GTDB lineage: Bacteria > Bacteroidota > Bacteroidia > Flavobacteriales > Flavobacteriaceae > Gelidibacter. Next base: position 3,058 of record JBARDR010000378.1, read on the forward strand.
CGGTGATGTGAATCATACGGATGCCGAAATATATAGTCCTCCTTATCTGTTTGATGCCAATGGAGATTTGGCGGTTCGACCCATTTTAAATGCCCCGGATAAGGCTTTTTATGCAAGACAACTAACGGTAAATGCTACTCCAGGCATTCAGGAATTTTCTTTTATGAGAATGTCATCTGCCACCCATAGTGTAAATAATGAGCAACGCAGGGTTCCTGTAGACTTTACATCAAACACTGGCACGTATGTCTTAGATATGCCAAATGCAAACTTGATGCCTCCAGGCTATTATATGTTATTCGCATTAAATGCAGATGGTGTTCCAAGTATTGCAGAAGCTGTTATGGTAGGACCTCCAGACTCAATAATTAACGGAAATAATTTATTGGTGGAATTTGATTTTTTTGAAGGCAGTGGGGCATTAGTTATGGACACCTCTCGTAATGAGAATCATGGTACGATGAAAGAGCGTGATGACGATGGAGCGCCAACAGGATTAAGTCGAGAGTACTGGAGTACGGATGGATTGTCTGGAAATGCTCTTGAAATGGATGGAATAGAGCATCAGAGCAATACGATTTTGGAAATTCCTTACACATCAACATTACCAGCAAATTTGACCGATCAAATTACTGTCATGGCTTGGGTCAATAGAAACTCTGGCAGTGTTGTGCTAGGGACAAATAAGGTTCCTAATGTTTCTATCTTTTCTCATGACTATCCTCGATCTTTCTTTATGGGATACCATGACTCTCAGTTTAAAACGGAATTCCGAACGTCCACTGGAGGCCATTTTAATGGATATACAGAGGTGCTTTACAAGCCTGGGGAATGGCAACATTTTGTCAGTACTTATGATGGAAATTTGGGTCGAGTATATGTCGACGGCGTACAGATATTTCAGCAGGAAGTGTCAGGTAATTTGATAATAACTAATGAGAACAATCCATTCAGTACTTTTACACTTTCAGGATTTTATGATAGGCGTACTGAAGGAATTGGAACGACTGAAACACTACCAGTTAATGCGAATCTAAGTGGTATTACAGATGAGCTTGATGGGCGTATGGATAAGTTTAAATTATATAATATTGCCCTAACCCCGGAAGATATACAACGTATATATAATGAAGAACGAAAGGTAGTGGTCAATGAAGACCCATGTGATGACGTGTCTTTAGTTTATGACATAAATGGTAAAAAAGATCATGGTTTAAAGGAGATTGTAGTCAGAGAGGGCGATAACATCGAATTGTCCCTTGAGTTGGAGGATGCTGATTATGCCATAACTTCAGTAACCTATGGCGAAAATAATATTCCGAGCAGTTCCATTATTACCAGCATAACTAGTGCGCAGACTGGGACGTATAAAGTTAATTACGCCTTAAAAAAAATATCCATGGCGCCAATTCTAGTGGTAAGAGCTGTGGATAGTGAGATGGGAGAGCCTAATTCCCGTCCTGGTACTGATGCAGCTGATCGTGATCATGATAGTACTTGGCATACAGCTTGGAGTCTTGATGGAGATTATAATAAAGCAGATCAACTCCCTCATTGGATAGACTTAGATTTGGGAGAGGAATTTAATGTCTCTGGTCTTGAGTATTTGCCACGTCAAGATGAGGATAGTCATGGCACTATTGCAGATTATGAGATATATGTAAGTAATTCATTCGCCCAAGGGGAATGGGGAGCTCCTGTAGCTGTAGGGACGTGGATTTGGAATGATCGCAATGCGAAAATGGTTAATTCTACTAATTTTACAGAGAAATCAGGACGATATGTGCGCTTGATATCTACTAGAGAGGTGGATGGTCGACCTTTTACTTCTGCTGCCGAGATTAGAGTTGAACTCACTGAAAATACCATCTGTGAAAAGGAGATTCAAATAAATGTTCATACGCCAATTACTTATACCTATGATAATGATGCTTGGTCATCTGCGGGCGATCCAAGTGGAGAATCCACTAAATTTGATGATATTATAATTAATGAAGGCCAAGGAGCCGTAATTTCTAAAAACACATTAGTTAATAATTTAACCATTAATGCAGGGGCAGCACTAACTGTAGGTACCAATGTTATTTTAACATTCAATGAGATTACTTTAAATTCAACATCAACATCATATGCTAGCTTGATCGATAATGGATGGATAGCTGCAACGGTTAGTTATAATCGTCATGTCAATATAATGGGCACTGAGGCAGGCGGTGGTAATGATCTTATTTCATCGCCTGTAACAGGTGTAATCTTTGATTCTGATTTTGTAGCTGCCAACCTAAATCTAGCTGAACATCCTGATAAAAATGGAATATTTGCGTTTGCACCATTTGTTGTGGCTAATAATAAATATGAGAACTTCAATATAGGATTGGATAAATTAGAACGCATTCCTATTGTTCCTGGTTCTGGTTATAGAGTCGCAACAGCGAATGATAGTACCCTGATCTTTAAAGGGAATATTACTAGAAATTCGGTAAATGTCGCGATTTCCGATGCGGTTGCTGGAAGAGCGTGGAACTTAATAGGTAATCCGTACCCTTCTTATATTGATGTTGAAGAGTTTTTTGCACATAACGCTTCAAAGTTACAAGAAGAATACGTGGCTATCTATGGTTATACAGGTGTGAAAGACAGTTGGGAAATTTATAATGAAGCGACAAGTGGGGAATTAATTGCTCCTGGACAAGGTTTTTTTGTGAAAGCTAAGTCAGGTGGAGGTACTATTCGTTTTACCCCATCAATGAGGCGCATAGGATCTTCAGATGATTTTATTGAAGGCAGACCAACAAATGCAAATAAGGCATTAAGTAAACTTAAATTAAGTAGCGCTACCAACAGTGGTATAACAAGCATCTATTTCATTGATGGAACAACCAGAGGCTTGGATCATGGTTACGATGCTGCCGCTTATTCCGCTACAGCGGTTGATTTTTCGATATTTACCAATTTATTAGAAGATCATAAAGGTCTGGATATCGCCATCCAGTCGTTGCCATATGAAGATTTTAACGATGTGGTCGTGCCATTGGGAATAAAAGCAAAAGCTGGAGCTGAGTTGAGTATCAGTATTGATGGGCTTTCAACAATTCCATCTAACATCAATGTGTATTTGGAAGACACTCAAAACAATACCCTTACTCTTTTGAATAAAACTGCCTATAAATTCAAATCTGATATCGACATGAATGATGCCGATCGTTTTAATGTCCACTATTCATCTAGAACCCTTTCCATTGCGGATATGCAATCCAATGATTTGCGTATCTACACCACGGTTGTGCCAAAAGCATTAGTAATAACGGGTCAATTGACATCTGCAACAACGGCTAATCTATATGATATACAAGGCCGATTGGTATTGAGCAAGGTTATGAATCCAAATAGTACGGAAAATACTATGGATATCTCAACTTTGGGTACTGGTGTTTATGTAGTCAAGGTTAATAATGATAATCAGCTTAAAACTCAAAAGGTTATTATTAAATAGTCTTAAATAAAAACCATAACAAAAAGCTGTCTTTCTAAAAAGGACAGCTTTTTTCGTATGTAATTATAAATATCATTTCTAAATTGGTTTTTCTTACATTTCCTTAAGTTCTACCACAACGAAAATCTTGCTGTAACAAAATTCAATACCTTTATAAAAAAATTAACCAAAATATCACGAGTCCAAATTCGTCAATATAAAATCTATCCTTATTTTTGCGCATGCAACATAACAAAGTCCTTATTTTAGATTTCGGATCGCAATACACCCAGCTTATTGCGAGACGTGTTAGAGAACTCAATATTTATTGTGAGATCCATCCATTCAATAAAATCCCAACGGAAATAGATAGCTTTAAAGCGGTCATTTTATCTGGTGGACCATCATCTGTAAGATCAGAGAATGCACCACATCCTGATTTGTCAAAAATCAGGGGTCACATGCCATTGCTCGGCGTATGTTACGGCGCGCAATATTTGTCTCATTTTTCTGGCGGATTGGTCGAGTCTTCTGATTCCCGTGAGTACGGAAGAACAAATTTAACTTTTGTTAAACAAGATGATTTGTTGTTCAACCATATTAAATCTGGAAGCCAGGTTTGGATGAGCCATAGTGATACCATTAAAAAATTACCAACTAACGGATTGCTAGTTGCGAGCACTAAAGATGTTGAAAATGTAGCCTTCGTTATTGAAGGCGAACAAACTTATGGCATCCAATTTCACCCAGAAGTTTACCATTCTACAGATGGGAGGCAACTCTTAGAAAACTTTTTGGTTCATATTGCAAGAATAGAACAAGACTGGACGCCGCAATCTTTTGTTGAAGAAACAGTGGAATCTTTACAAGCGCAAATTGGCGATGATAAAGTGGTCTTAGGTCTTTCTGGAGGTGTGGATTCTTCAGTAGCCGCGATATTATTGCATAAAGCGATTGGCAAAAATCTGTATTGCATTTTTGTGAATAATGGATTGCTTCGTAAAAATGAATTTACAAATGTCCTGACGCAATACGAAGGCATGGGACTTAATGTAAAAGGTGTTGATGCTTCGGCACGTTTCATGGATGCACTCGCGGGCTTAAGCGATCCGGAATTGAAACGAAAAGCTATTGGTCGCGTGTTTATTGAGGTTTTCGATGACGAAGCGCATCAAATTGAGGATGTTAAATGGTTGGCTCAAGGCACCATCTATCCAGATGTGATTGAAAGTGTTTCTGCGACTGGAGGTCCAAGTGCGACAATAAAGAGTCATCATAACGTAGGCGGTTTACCAGATTTCATGAAATTGAAAATTGTAGAGCCTTTAAGAGCCTTATTTAAAGATGAGGTACGACGTGTGGGTGCATCAATGGGAATGGACGAAGCTATTTTAGGACGTCATCCTTTTCCTGGTCCAGGTTTGGCCATTCGTATTTTAGGCGATATTACTGCTGAAAAAGTACGTATCTTACAAGAAGTAGATGCTGTGTTTATCGACAATCTTAAATCATGGGGTTTGTACGACCAAGTATGGCAGGCAGGCGCAATTTTATTGCCCGTAAATAGTGTCGGAGTGATGGGAGATGAGCGCACTTATGAAAAGTGTGTCGCTTTAAGAGCGGTCGAAAGTACCGATGGAATGACGGCAGATTGGGTAAACCTACCTTACGAGTTTTTACAAAGCACCTCAAACGAAATAATAAATAAAGTAAAAGGCGTTAATAGAGTAGTGTATGATATCAGCTCAAAACCGCCAGCTACAATTGAATGGGAATAACCAAGTTCCTGCGAAGGGAGGAGCCTCACAATTCCCACTAAATTATAAGAAGTTAAGAGATTCCCTTTTATCTGTTATTAGACATATAGAAGGGAATATAAATATTTATCAATGAAAAAATTCATTTTAGTTTGTATCATTACCTTATCGTGCAGTTGGTTTGCCAACGCACAAAAGTTTAAAACGCACACGGTAAAGCAAGGAGAAACGGTAGAATCTATTGCTAAAAAATATCAGGTAACTGCGTCAGATATTTACGCATTAAATCCTGATGCGAAGCGAAAATTGACTTTAGATGGGGTCTTGATCATTCCGAATGTTTCAACAATTGCGTCGGGCCTTCCTACTGAAAAGAAAGAGCTGATTGGTTTTAAATCCCATAAGGTCAAACGAAAAGAAACCCTTTATAGCATTTCAAAGGAATACAATATTGAAATTGAAGATATTAAAAAACACAACAAGAGCTTATATTCCGAAAATTTAAAAAAGGGTGATCAAATCAGAATTCCGGAGTACAAAACAATTATTTCAAAAGTAACTCCAAATAATGCGCTTAAAACTTATAAAGTTCAGCCGAAAGAAGGCAAATGGGGCGTAGCTTATAAGTTTGGAATTACAGTTGCCGAATTAGAAACCTTAAATCCTAAAATGGGTGAAGTGTTG
>JBARDR010000379.1:0-2917 GCA_049795335.1 Gelidibacter sp.
GTGGTATGCTGAAAGGTAAAATTAGCAAAAATATCCAGTATAATATCCCTTTTTATGGGATAAAATATCCCCTAATAAAATGGCTTATACTTTGGTAATGACTTTTCTTTAACTCAACATTAAATTAGTGGCGTTATGGAATCCAATACTTTATCCTTTGATGCCAGCCCATGGGCTGGTCACGAAATCAATTGCCCGTATGCTTTGCTGTCGGAATTGTTCAATTTTGCACATCTTTATGAGTTCAAACATTATTTAACCAGCGCAATGTCATACAATTATAAAAGCAAAGTGTATTGTAAAAAAGATCCAGGACGTATTTTGACTATCTATGTGGTCTTGCATTCATTATTACGGGTGGGCTATGTCCTGCAGGTGCAGGGAGAAACTTATCGAGTGGAGGAAACCACTCCTATTCCAAAGGACATTGGCCTGGGGGCATTGACGCCGAAGGAGTTTCAAAATCCCTTCCTCGTATTTCAAGAAGCTTTTGCGGGGAACACCTTAGACGAGTTTGATTTGGCATGGTACGAAATTGTGCTTTTTTCGTTAAGCCCATCCACAGAAACTATAACATGGGATTTATTTAATCCGTATAGCCACCTTATAAAAATGCTGGATGCCAGTTGGCTGATTCATGTGCGTGGCATTCAGCCGGTTTGATTTTTTGAAACAAGCTTTAGAATGGATATTTTATTCTTCCCTCGAATAGTATATCCTAGTGTTATAGGAGAGCTTTGACTGGTAACCTTTTAAAATTTCATATCATGGAAACACCTTTCAAATCCACAGCCCTTGACAGCTCCTTGCAAGAAAAACTACTGCAATTGACCAGAGAATTGCCCGTCGCACAAATATTCTACCATCCCGCCACAGCTTCGGCATTGGCACAAGTCGTTCTTGTTATGGGCGAATATAATGATGTATCCAAAGTGGCCTCCCGCAAATGGGTGCGTCAAGCCCGAGAACACTACAGTGTGCAAGTGAACGTGCTCCGCTATTTTTTAATGATGCGGACCGATAGAATTGGAAACCCGTTCATAGCCTATTACTGCCACAAAGAGGCTCTGATTTATAAAAACCCTGAAGCATCGGACGGTCTGGATATTAAATGGGAACGGTTTAAAAAACGATACCATCACTACCGTGAAAGATTTCATTCCAGTCACGATCTCCTGCTTACACAAGCACGTAAGTTCGAATCGCTTAATGCCATAACATCTGTTTTTTTGATTTATCATTCTGCGTTTAAAAATCATATTACCTATTTGGAGACGCTGTATTTGGGGAACCATTTTCTCTCAGATAATCTGCACCAACGTATTCATAGACTTTCCCCTGTAGTACCTGGCTTAGAACGTATGTTTGTGAAGACTTCAGAGTGGACCTATTATTTGATATCACAATTTGAAAGTGCTGAAAAAGATGCTGAGAATTCAGAAAATCACCCAACAAATTCAGAACTATTGTCGAACATTCAAGCAATGGATGATCAATTATGTAATATGGTGGTAGACCGATTTATGCAGCTCAAACACCTCTTGAAAAATCATCTCCCATCACAAACGATGACTGTTGCCGATGCGTCTTCAACAACATCGCCTGAACTGACCCAAATCGTCTCGCACCTTGTAAAGACAGTAGTTCCAGAAGAAGTTTATTGTTTTGATACTAAAGACACTGCTACTGGTGTTCTGTATTACCTTCTACTTATTGGTTCGGGTTTGGGCACAAGTACCCTCAATCGGTTGCAACAATCCATAGCAGACCAATACGAATGCGAGGTGGTACTTATAGGCCATAGGCGTCTATGGATTCAAGAGCGTCTGTTCGTTCATCAACAATTCTTTCAAGAAGTAATGCTTCCTGTAAACCGAGTATATCCATCCGAAGCGCAATGGCCATCACTCCATTGGAGCCATCCATATACCTGCTATTATCCTGATCTTGATTATTATTTCATAGCTACCAAGAAAATAGTCGCAACTTACTTTATGCTGCGCGAACACAATGATGAGTCTACAACAGAGGCTTTGCCCATCTTGTTCAGTACCTGTGTCCTCAGAATCTTACGTACTTTGGTGTATAGTTCTACCGCATATCTACCCAATCAACTTTCGGCTTATAACCTTTGGCAGCTCTGCTTATACGCGAATGCGTGCCTGGCAAATACAGCGTTTTTGTTTGAAAAGCTTGATAGTACAAAGTTCTACACCAAAGTGGATAAACATGCCCAATATGCGCATAGTAACTTTCACTACACCGAAACACAGATATTGGTTATGGATGAAATCTTGAATCATTTGTTCGACATATTGAAACAGTCTGTAGAGGCAATCGATCTGTAGTAAATGGTCTCATAGGGAGTGCGAATTAAAACTGAAGAAAATGACTAAGCAACCAGAAGCCCTACTAGAATGCAAGCTCATCCAACAATTGGTAGGTCTTGGCTATGCCGTAGTGAACATACAAAATGGTGATACTTTATTATCCAACTTAAAAGCGTAACTAGAAAGTTTTAATAAGGCCAGTTATTCAGATAAAGAGTTTGATGCCATTGTCAATCATCTCGCCAAAGGCAAGGTGTTTGAAAAAGCGAAAACCCTGCGTGATCGGTTTAGTTTTTCGCGTGAAGATGGGGAAGTGGTGTATGTGCGTTTTTTCGATTCAGAAAACTCGAATAACAATTTGTTTCAAGAAACGAGGAGTTGTAAATGTTGATAGATTGATGATAAGTTTCTGTGAAATAGAGATTTGTGATGTTTTAGATTGGTATGTTTGAGGGTGAAAGATTAAAAAATGTAGTTTGATTTATTAACTTATAACCACCTAAAAATATATTAATGAAAATATTAAAAAAAAGAATAAGAAACGTTGAAAAGTATTTATATGAAATTAAAAAGAAGGATTATTTTTC
>JBARDR010000380.1:0-3853 GCA_049795335.1 Gelidibacter sp.
GTCCTCATCTGCGGCCTTAGAAAATAGTTTTGTTTTTGGATTGAATGATCTTTTTAACCTCGGATTATCCAAGGAGGACATGATTTTGGTATCTCAAAAAGCAGAGCATAATTATGCAGGTGTGAAATGCGGAATTATGGATCAATATGCCAGTATGTTCGGAATCGAAAATAGCGCCTTGCTACTCGATTGTAGAACGATTACTTCGCAGTCTTATCAAATAGATTTTAAGGATTATGAGTTGATGCTTATTAATACGAATGTCAAGCATGACTTATCAGAAACTGCTTATAATGACCGTCGTGAAGTCTGCGAAAAAGCATCCAAATTATTGGACGTCATAGCCTTAAGGGATGCTTCAAAAGAAGATTTAGAGGTCATTAAAAGCGATTTATCTGAAGGCGATTATCAAAAGGCATTATACGTTATTGAAGAAAATAATCGCGTAAAGCAATTTTCGGAAGCGATAGAAAAAGATGATTTAGAAACCTTAGGCAATTTGCTATTTCAATCTCATGAAGGTTTAAGCAAAAAGTATGAAGTGAGCTGCGCAGAACTCGATTTTTTGGTGGATAGAGCACATGAAAGCTCCAGTGTTATCGGTGCCCGAATGATGGGAGGAGGCTTTGGAGGCTGTACCATAAACTTGGTGCTAAAAACTGAAATGGAAGCTTTCAAAGAAGATGTTTCCAATCGGTTTAAAGAGGAGTTTGGAAGCGCCTGTACGATATATAATGTAAAACTGTCTCAAGGGACGCATATTGTGAAGGGGTAAATATGGAAAAAGAATTAAGACCGCTTCGCTTTTAACGTCAGGAACTGAGACTTGAATCCTGAGCCATTGAAAGTAAGGTTTTCAAAACTTAATTTCGCTCAAAAGTCATTATAAATATAAGGTTTCAATAGGTTGTCTATGTTTTAATCAGACGACCATAAGTGTAATTTGACACTAATAAAACAACAAGAACATGGACCATAATTTACAGGATTATTCACATAAACGTTATAACATTTTAACAGGTGAGTGGGTACTTGTTTCCCCACATCGTGCGAAGCGTCCTTGGCAAGGTCAAAACGAAGCCGTCTCAAATGAACAGCGTCCTGCGCACGATTCAAGCTGTTATTTATGTGCAAGAAATACACGCATTAACGGCGAAGTAAATCCTGATTATAAAGACGTCTTCATTTTTACGAACGATTTTGCGGCATTGCAAACAACTTCGCCAATATTTTCCGTAAACGACGGTTTGTTCAAGGCAGAGAGCGAGCAAGGCCTATGTAAAGTGATTTGTTTTAGTCCCGATCACTCCAAAAGTCTGGCCGACATGGAAGTGGAAGACATCCATCAGGTAGTGGAAGCTTGGCAAAAAGAATACACGATACTAGGATCCGATGAGATGATCAATTATGTTCAGATCTTTGAAAATAAGGGCGCCGTTATGGGTTGCAGCAATCCGCATCCACATGGACAAATCTGGAGTCAATCGACCTTACCAAATGAAGTGGAAAAAAAAGATCAACATCAAAAAGCCTATTACGACAAACATAAAAGGAGTCTGCTGGGCGATTATTTAAAACAGGAACTTGAAGTCAATGAGCGCATCATATATCAAAACAATGACTTTGTCGTATTGGCACCATTTTGGGCCGTCTGGCCGTTTGAAACCATGATTGTTCCTAAAGAAGCCTATACAAATATTACAGAGCTTTCTGCATCAGAAAGTTTAGGGTTTGCAGATGCAATTTCAAAAATCACGAAGGCTTATGACGCCTTGTTTCAGACGTCATTTCCATATTCGAGCGGTATCCATCAAGCACCAACAAATGGAGAGCATAATGACCACTGGCACTGGCACATGAGTTTTTATCCGCCATTATTAAGAAGTGCCACCGTGAAGAAATTTATGGTAGGTTATGAGATGTTTGGATCACCGCAAAGAGATATTACTGCGGAACAAGCCGTGGATAGACTGAAGGCACTTGTAAAATAATACCTATAACATTAAAAATAAAGGCTCCACTATATGATGGAGCCTTTATTGGTCTCAAAATTAAGTTAAGTCCCCGCCAGAACATTTGTCGAGCAGGCATACAAGAATGTATGAAGGGCCGGTGCTTAGTGCGTCTCGCTTTAGCTTCTAAAAATTTTGACACGAATTTCATGCATTTTCAGGAACTTACTCATACCGTGAGAATGCTGGTCCAAATTTTTTACTATAAATTTCACGAATGTAGCAGAGTTTTAGTCTGTTTTGATAACCCTCGCCTGAATGTTTTTCCGTTCGAAATGGCACCTTAGTCCATTGACTTATCTTTAAAGTCTTTTTTCTAATCCATAAAGTATCCACAGCTGCGCTTTCGATTAATATCTGAGACCTTTAACCAAATCTTCAAATCCATCTGCAGGCTTCCAATCGGATTTGGGCTCAAAATAGCGCCATAAATAGGCCGAAATTCGTCTCTGTAATTGCCAAGCCTTATTGTCAAAACTCCAAGATTCATCTTTGTTATTTTTAGTCGCGATATAAAATACATAATCGCCAGTTGGCGCATTGACCATGACCAGTTCTGATCGCGATCCATTGACCATGCCTTGTTTGGCTGCAGTCTGTACATAAGGTGGGATTTGCGAAAGTGAATAGTCCGTATAAAAAGAATTGCTCATGATCCGATACATTTCATCACTCGATGCCGGATCAACCAGAGTTCTTTGTCTCATTTTTACCAACAAGGAAACCATTTCGCGAGGTGTGGTTTGTCCCCAGCCATAAGTCTCCCAATCTTTGGTTCGGCCTTCCGTTCTGCTATTGACTCGGGTATGCAGCAAGCCTAAATCAGCCATCGTTTTGTTTATGGCCACTCCTCCGCCTACAAGTTCTTGACACCATAGGGAGGTCGTGTTATCACTCATTGTTATCATTAGCGACGCTAATGTCCGCAAATCAGTTACCGTACTATCTTTATAAAATTGCATAATGCCAGATCCACCATAAACTCTTTTGGCGTCATATATCAAGGTGTCATTCAAGTGTAGTTTTCCTGCTTTGATTTGATTGAACACTTCGATTAAAATGGGCACTTTCACGACACTTGCCGTTGGGAAAATAGTATCTGCATTGATTGCTGCCTCTTTTTTAGTCTTCAGATTATAGACGTAGATGCCAACATCACCTTCAAAGTTTTTGACGAGTTCGGCAAGTCCTTTTTCCAGTTTTTTATCGGTTTGTTGGGCCGCTAGATGAAGGTTGCATGAAAAAAAAAGAAATAGAATACATAAAGCTGTTTTCATAAGAAGTTTAGGTTGGTTAGAATTGGCCATAATTTACAAAATATTATGGTTATAGATTCTGGTATTGTGGGAAAGTGTTTTGTTAGGTATTTTAGGATTGGTTTTAGTCGTATTGCCCAATCTGTGTTATTATAGTGCTCAGGATTTTTTATAACGCTTGGTCGCCTCTTCGTTGTTTTGGTAAGTTTTGATATGTGGAGATTTTCATGTTACTTCTACATACTATAAAATTAGCGCACTATCCGTAGGATTTCGAGATGTGGTCTTCCATACACTATCCATACACTATCCATACACTATCCATGGAGTATCTATGGAGTATCTATAGCTGATAATTTGGATTGACCCGTCCTAAAATAGCTATACAGATTATTGATTAAATCCTGTTATAGTGATACAACTATTGCTGATAGTCCTAAAAGAACTCTACAGGTTCGTAATCCGTCGCTATTTATAACAGGTTAAGCGAAGTAGAGCAAGTTTTAATCGGACAACCATGATTTGATATTGTAAAAAAAAAACTATGAAGATTGGAAGTCTCCATAGTTTTGTCATTTGGAATAA
>JBARDR010000381.1:0-1740 GCA_049795335.1 Gelidibacter sp.
CATCTTCCATATAAGCCATAGTAGTTTGCTTTATCGATATCTCTAACATTAGCTAGATTAATATTTTGAAGGTAATCTAAAGCTTCCTTGTACATGCCTACTGATATCGCTATATCTGATAAGTTTAAATAGGCTTTAATTATTAATAAGGAGTCTTTTAATTGGAAAGCAACGTCCTTAGTTTTTAAGCTATAGTAATAGGCGGAATCACTTTTAAATACTTTGTATTGATCAAATAGTTGGCCATATATATTAAATTTCTCTTCCAACTGATCAGGGTTCAAGCTCGCAAGCTCAGTCTTAAGATTTTTAATATTATGACGTTTGTTCTGGTCGTAATAGTGTGAAGAATCGAGAACTTTCTGTAAATCCTCCATGACAGAATTGTCTTGAGCAGAAATGATGCCTACAAAACAAAAATTAACCAATATCGTAACTGTAAGTTGTTTAAATATTGTGAAAATTTTTTTCAAGTTAGTTTAAATTTTAAATCGATTGGAGCTATTTGTATTTCCTTATAGAACGAGATTCTGCAATAATGTTCTAATGTAAATCATTCAATATAAACTTCCAAAGATTAAAAACTTGAGATTTAAGTTTTCTTTTCCTTGTTAAAAATCTATTTGATAGCGAAAAATCCACAAAACCCAATACACCGTCATTCTCAACGCCGTGGAAATTAAAGAACGCTACGGCGAACGAGTGCGCCCCAGAATGCGGGAACTATTTAATTTGATGTGATTTGAGGCCTCTAGTGTGGATAAGTGGGGGTAAACCTAACGTAAATGAATTTTTTAAAATACTAATAGTTGGGAAATATATTGAAAACATACAGCCACTTTTGCACCGCCGATGTCCTATCTGTAAAAAAGGGAGACTGCATACCGTTTTGCTGTTCAATGACCGTGGGCCTCACGAGAATTGGCGCGTTTTACTAAAAGACAAGAAATTGAATAGGAGCAACTAAAAATTATTCAGCATAAGCGGACGGGCTCTGCTATGCCATGACTTAAAAATTAAACGATAAAAACCAGAGACTGTCAACCAAAACGAGTAGAAAACTTCAAAGAATGTAGATCTATACATTTTGACCACGCAAATCCTAGCGAACCTCCTAGTATCCTTCCCTCAACTTAACGCTTTACTCATAAGACGGCAAATCAACCGGATTCGTCAACACAGTATTCAGCTCTGGCCAACTTAGCGAAGCGATCTCATGACCGTAGGGAGTACTCGGCGAGCCGAATACTTGGTTATTGTGTGTAGTTTTTATTTTTCAAAAGTCATATAAGTTGTTGGATTTATTCCTACACTTGGATAAAGGTTTTCAATCTCAAATTTCGAGTTAGTCATAATTTCAATTTCAAATTCTTGAGTTGTAGAATTGTCCAGAGTCGGTGTTAATTTAATCACGTTTCCGATTATTTCATAAGTAAATTCATCTTCGTTTGAGTTATCTGGTTCCGATTTAATTACGGTATTTCCGTTTATAAAATTCAATTGAGAACGTCCGCTTACAGGTGATGTTTCCGAATAGATTCCACCTAACGTTTGAGTGATATTGTCGTCGTCATTATTACAAGAAGAGTAAATTCCGATTAAAAAGAGTAATGCGATTATTTTTAAATTTTTCATAATTCTATTTTTTTTATTAGATGTTCAAATTGCGATTTGGTTGCGTTAAATTCTGAGTAACGTTTCGCGCATTTGAGAGTTGCGGAAATAGGAGCAGAGTTCTCT
>JBARDR010000382.1:0-1689 GCA_049795335.1 Gelidibacter sp.
TCCTGAAATGCCTGTTGAACGTGTGGATGAACGATTTACTTCAAAAATGGCTTTTCAGACCATGATTGACAGTGGACTAAAAAAAGGTCAACGTAAAAATAAAGCTTTGGTGGACGAAATAAGCGCCACGATTATTCTTCAGAGTTATTTGTATAATCAATAAATACTCGCTAACAATTTTATCCTAAGTTTATTAATTCCTAAATAAGAATTGTACTTTTGCAGTCGTAAATTTAAAGAATAATGATTTTACCTATTATTGCTTACGGCGACCCCGTTTTAAGAAAGGAAGGCGAAGATATTTCTGCCGATTATCCCAATCTGAAAGCACTTATTGCCAATATGTATGACACGATGTATGATGCCTTTGGCGTTGGTTTGGCAGCACCGCAAGTTGGTCTTGCAATCCGTTTATTTGTTGTGGACTCCACACCTTTTTCTGAAGATGAGGATTTGACTAAGGAAGAGCAAGCGCAATTACAGGGCTTTAAACGGACGTTTATAAATGCCAGAATCGTTGAGGAAACTGGTGACGAATGGGCGTTTAATGAAGGCTGTTTAAGTATTCCTGACGTTAGGGAAGACGTTTTCAGAAAACCAAAAATCAAGATAGAATATCAGGATGAGGATTTTAATACACATGTTGAGGAATTTGACGGTCTTGTGGCCAGAGTTATTCAGCATGAATATGATCATATTGATGGTATTTTGTTTACGGATAAACTATCGACTTTAAAAAAACGTTTGATCAAAGGTAGGTTGAGTAATATTTCTAAAGGAAATATAAGCGTCGATTATAAGATGCGTTTTCCTGCCATGAAAAAGAAACGTTAATTTTTTAGAATTTAAAGGCAAAGGTATATATTTGTCAACTTCAAAAATAATAAGCATATAGAAAGTATGAGTTTAGATAAGATTTTATCCATTGCAGGTAAACCAGGGCTTTACAAAATTGTAACCCAAACAAGAAGCGGTTTTTTGGCAGAGTCATTGCTCGACAAAAAGCGCATCACTGTTAATGTGCACAGTAATGTGAGCGTTTTGAGCGAAATTGCCATGTACACACTTACTGAGGAAGTTCCGTTACGTGAGGTTTTGAAAAAGGTGCGTGAAAAAGAAGATGGTAAACAAACATCTATCAATCATAAAGATTCTAAAGATGCCTTAGAAGAGTATTTCTTTGCTGTGTTGCCAGATTATGATGAAGACCGCGTGTATCCAAGCGATATCAAAAAGGTAATCCAATGGTACAATATTTTACAAGCTAATGATTTGTTAGGTTCTTTAGATGAAGTGGCAGAAGATAAGCCAACTACTGACAAAGTAGAAGCAGCACAGCCTAAAACTACTGCTAATCCTGCTGCCATTAAAAGTACAGCACCAAAAGCATCGGCTTCTAAAAAAGGAGGTTCTATTAAAAATACAAGTGCTAGAAAAGCCCAATAAGAATTAGTACAAAGACTTGATTTGTTACACTATATTAAACCCATGATTTATTTTAAAATCATGGGTTTTTCTTTTAAGTAAGAACTTGGGGAGGGAAATCTAAAAAATTCTAGTAAAGTTTTTTCTCAATGAATTTTCTTAATTCTTAATGCTTTATACTTAATTCTATCTAATACCTTTTTCAATTTCGTAATTTTGAATTTGATAAAAAACAACGTTTATGATACGCAGACAACAACAATT
>JBARDR010000383.1:0-2552 GCA_049795335.1 Gelidibacter sp.
TCTAATCCCACATCTAATAAAAACTGGACACGGGTTCTGATTTCTTTTATGATTTCTTCGGAAATCTGGAATTGCTTATTGGATAATTTAGGTGCCAAATCAGAAAACCATTGCGCCAAATCGCTAATGTCCATATTGGCCAATTCAGCAATATTCATTCCGTTGACCCTAAAGAAAAGTGATTCTTGACGTAAACGCGAGCCATGACATAAATCACATTCTACCTTATCCATATACTCTTTTGCCCAACGTTGTAAAGAGGTTGTTTCGGCAGTAGTAAATTGATTCTCAATAAAATTGGCAACCCCTTCAAAATCGATTTTGTAATCTCTGGTAACCCCAAGGGTTTTGCTTTCTACCGAAAACTTTTCGTTGCCCCCATATAAAATCATTTTTTTAGCCTCTTCAGGAATGTCCTTGTAAGGATCCGTCAACTCAAAATTGTACCGTTGGGCAATGGTTTCAAATTGTTTGAATATCCAGCTGTTTTTATAAGGACCGTGAGGAGCTAAAGCGCCTCCTTTTATAGAAAGACTGTCGTCAGGAATAATTTTTTTATCATTGACCTGATAGAGTTTGCCAATCCCGTTACATTTAGGACAGGCACCTTTTGGCGAGTTGAATGAAAAGTTATTCGGTTCAGGATTTGGATAGGAAATACCTGATGTAGGACACATTAAACTTCTGCTAAAATAGCGTGTTTCATTGGTATCTTGATCCAATACCATGAGGATGTCATCCCCATGATACATAGCCGTATTAATCGTTTCGGTTAAGCGTTTGTCATTATCGACAGAATTATCAATTTTAAGTCGGTCGATAACAATTTCAATATCGTGGTTTTTGTAACGGTCCAATTGCATGCCTTTTACCAAGTCCTTGACTTCGCCATCGGCACGTACTTTTACAAAGCCTTGCTTGGCGATTTGCTCAAACAATTCACGATAATGTCCCTTACGCGAGCGAATCACAGGTGCCAAAATATTGATGCGTTTGCCGTTAAAAGTTTCTTGAATCAGACTTTTGATTTGCTCATCGGTATAACTTATCATTTTTTCGCCCGTATTATAGCTATATGCGTCACTCGCCCGCGCAAATAATAAACGTAAAAAGTCATAAATCTCCGTAATCGTACCTACGGTAGAACGTGGCGATTTGCTGGTGGTTTTTTGCTCAATGGCGATTACCGGTGAAAGACCATCGATTTTATCCACATCGGGACGCTCTAGACCCCCAAGAAATTGACGGGCATAGGCCGAAAATGTTTCAATATAACGTCGTTGACCTTCGGCATAAATGGTGTCAAAAGCCAATGACGATTTGCCGCTCCCCGAAAGGCCTGTAATGACGACAAGCTTTTCTCTGGGAATGGAAACATCTATGTTTTTTAGGTTGTGAACGCGCGCGCCTTGAACCTCAATTGTATCTTCAAATTGACTCATGGAATTGTAGAATGGGCTTTAGCAAAATCATCTGACTGCTCAGTAATCCAAACAGGGTTGCAAAGATACAGTTTCTGCATTAAATTAGGAAGTGAGGACTACTTAGAGTTTTGTTAAATAAGTGCTTGGCTTTTAGTGGTTACAATTTCAGAAATAGGAAAAACATGGAAGTGTTCAGTCGAAATAAAAATTCATTATAAATATAAATATCAGTTTTTAATACATTAAAAAAAGTAATATACTTGTGGTTCATTACAAAAAGTGCTTTGCTCTATGAATGAGCATAGTGTCGGAGAAATGAAACTTATAAGTAGAAACTAACGTAGATTCCCTCCTTCGAGGGAATGAAAAAACATTTTTCAATGCAATTACTAGGAATTAGCTCCAGAATCAACCACCCCGAATTTGGCAAAGGTGTCGTGATTAACGTCACCTCAAAACACTATTGGGTAACATTTATTGACAGCGGATTAGAAACAATTGACCTCGATTCGGAATTTGAAGTCATCGAAGCCGCAGAAGATGATGTAGATACCATTAGTTTTCATGAAGTGGAAACTACGTTAAAATCTATTCTTAAGAAGTGGAGTGACGTGAGCGAAGTCGTTACCATCGCTGATAAGTGGAAAGGAGGCAAACTCATTTTGCAACCGGGAGATTCTAATCTAAAATCGAGTGAAGTGCCTATCGATATGTTTTTTCATAAAATCACGATGGTTCGTGACCGTTTGCGTGTGATGGAGCAAAAAATCAATAGCAGTAAGCTCGACGAACAAGAAAAGATTGATCTGCAACAATATATTACGAGAAGTTATGGCAGTTTGACCACCTTTAATGTGTTGTTTAAACATGCTAGTCAAAACTTTGTGGGGCAGAAGGGGTAGTATTAAGTCTTCAGTCAGCAGTGTTCAGTTGGCTGTCACAGTCACAGTTACAAGGGGGGTAAACAGGACTATTGTTCCCAGTTTTAGAAGTTAGTGGGAAGTGGAAAGTTTTAGCTATAACCAATTTCTTTGTGAAACTCAGTTAATTCAATTGAAAAGCATAATTTTTACTGAACACTAAAAACTGCCCATCCCTAGCTTTTTTAAAAGGCGGAAACTCATAACT
>JBARDR010000384.1:0-2570 GCA_049795335.1 Gelidibacter sp.
TGAATGATAATTCCCATTTCTTATTTTCTGCTTAATCCTTCAAACTTCCATCCACTAACTTCTAACTTTCTTTCTTATCTTTGCAACTTCTTTTAACACAACAAAACAACGCAATAAATGTCATTAACATCATTAAATGCCATATCCCCAATTGATGGGAGATACAGAGGTAAAGTCAACAGTTTAGCCGATTATTTTTCAGAAGAAGCACTTATCAAATATCGAGTTCAGGTAGAAATCGATTATTTCATTGCTTTATGCGAAATTCCATTGCCGCAACTTAAAGGTTTTGACACTTCTAAAATTGAGGATTTAAGAGACATTTACACGAAGTTTTCAACGGAAGATGCGCTTGCCATAAAAGACATTGAAAAAGTAACCAACCACGACGTCAAAGCGGTTGAATATTTTATTAAATCAAAATTTGACCAGCTCAATCTTCAGCCATATAAAGAATTTATCCATTTTGGATTGACTTCGCAAGACATTAATAACACGGCCATTCCATTAAGCATTAAGGATGCCCTGACCGATGTTTATGTTCCGGAATATATAAATGTAGTCAACAAACTAAAAGACCTGTCTAAAGCCTGGGCAAACATTCCAATGTTAGCACGTACACATGGACAACCAGCGTCTCCAACACGCCTAGGAAAAGAAATTGAGGTTTTTGCAGTGCGCTTGGAAGAGCAGTTTAATTTGCTGAATGCGATCCCGAGCGCGGCAAAATTTGGAGGTGCTACTGGAAATTTCAACGCTCATAAAGTCGCTTATCCGTCTATTGATTGGAAAGCTTTCGGAACAAAGTTCGTCCAAGGAACATTAGGCCTACAGCATTCATTTCCTACAACACAAATTGAGCATTATGATCATATGGCCGCGTTATTTGACAACCTGAAACGCATCAACACCATCCTGATAGATTTAAACAGAGATATTTGGACCTATGTGTCCATGGATTATTTCAAACAAAAAATCAAAGAAGGAGAAGTTGGCAGTAGTGCAATGCCGCATAAAGTCAACCCTATCGATTTTGAAAACAGTGAAGGCAATTTGGGAATCGCCAATGCCATTTTCGAACATTTATCTGCAAAATTGCCTATCTCGCGTTTACAGCGTGATTTAACGGACAGCACCGTATTAAGAAACGTAGGTGTGCCTTTCGGACATACACTTATTGGCTTTAAAAGCACATTGCAAGGCTTGGATAAACTGGTGTTGAACGAACCTAAATTTCAAGAAGACCTTGAAAATAACTGGGCGGTTGTAGCAGAAGCTATTCAAACCATCTTACGCAGAGAAGCGTATCCAAATGCCTATGAATCCTTAAAAGGATTAACCCGCACCAATACCAAAATTGATCAAAAATCGATTTCAGATTTTATTAATACCTTAGAAGTTTCAAATGAAATTAAAGAAGAACTTAAACAAATTACACCTAGTAATTACACCGGGATTTAGAAGATGACCTCAATCAATTTCATTGCACGTGCACTTACAGTACTCATTGGCTTCGGTTTTTTAATCGCCGGTATTTTTGATGTGCTCGATTATTTTATAGTGAAGCTTTTGCTCTTTGGAATTTTTATTTCTATTGTAATTTTTATAGGCATCAACTTATATAAAAACGAAACTCACCATAAAGCGTAATGCTTATTTGGTGAGTTTCGATATTTTAAATCAATAATGTTTGAGAAAAGAATCAAGACCGCTTCGCTTTTAGAATCATGAACAATGACGCAAATCGTTAAACATTGAAAGCACGGACTTTTAAAGCTGAAAAATGAAGGTCATCCTAACTCAGAACACCTTAATTTCCTAACAAAATCGTGTTTTATGAAATGAAATGCACTTCAATCGGACCACAATGATTTTAAATACAAGGTTATTTCTTTTCATTATTAATAAGTTCGACTGGACTGAAAGACTTAGATTACAAATTCAAGGTACTAATTTTTCCATCACATCTACAATTCTACAAAAATAACTTCCTCTAACTAAGCAATTACCATCAAGCTTTCTATTTAAAAAACTCGGTAAATTGACTGAGTTTTGAATCATCAATATTTGCTTTATCCAGTGCTGAAAACAAGGTCATAATTTGATTTGGATTCATATCTTTTCCTAAAACTCTCACCACGGCAAATCCTTTATCATCAGCGTTTCCAAACAGAATAAATTCCTCAACATCATCTTCATCGCCCAAAATACGGATGCTGAACTGTCCAACTTCTGAATCACCACCGCGCATCAATTCCTCATACTTTGTATCGTTTAAAATAGTTTTCACTTTGGCCAATTCTGTTTCATAGTCCATTTCCTGACCAGGCTTCACTTTATAGGCCAACATATTTAGCTTTTCAATGGATTTATAAGCATCCTTTTGCTCTTGACTTAATTGTGCGATGTCAAGATTCAACATGCTTACTGGAATATCTATCGAAAGAAAATTAGGCTGCTCTTGATTGTCAACATAATAACGTTGTAAGGATGCGCCTTGGCTGCAACTGTAAAGTGTTACAACCAAGAGAATCATTCCTGCCAGATTTTTGATTAATGAGACCATAATT
>JBARDR010000385.1:0-2328 GCA_049795335.1 Gelidibacter sp.
CAAGTAAGGAAGGGGATGTTGTTTTCCCTAACCGTCCTATTTTGCAAGTGGAAGCGAATATAATTGAAGCTCAGATTATAGAAACACTTTTGCTGAACATTCTGAATTTTCAAACTTTGATTGCCACAAAGGCGAGCCGCATCCGTTACAGTGCTAAAAATGAAGTTTTATTGGATATGGGCCTACGTCGCGCCCAGGCTACTGGTGGCTATTACGCCTCACGAGCTGCGGCCATTGGTGGTTTTGACAGCACAAGTAATGTGAAGGCAGCCGATGATTATAATATTCCTTCTTCAGGAACTATGGCGCACTCTTTCATCCAAAGTTATGACGATGAATTACGGGCTTTTCGTGATTTTGCAAAGTACCGCCCTAAAAACTGTGTGTTCTTAGTGGATACCTACAATACACTTAAAAGTGGATTGCCTAACGCTATTATCGTGGCCAAGGAAATGGAAAGTAAAGGAGAGCGATTGTTGGGTGTACGTTTAGACAGTGGCGATTTAGCCTACTTGTCTAAGAAAACACGAAAGATATTGGATGATGCCAATTTAAGCTATGTGAAAATTGTAGCCTCGAACCAGTTGGATGAATACGTCATCAAAAGTTTGAAAGAACAAGGAGCGCCTATTGATATTTATGGGGTAGGAACAAATTTGGTTACCGGTAATCCGGACGCGTCGCTGGGCGGCGTGTATAAATTATCTGAATTTAATGGCGAGCCACGAATTAAGCTTTCCGAAGATATTGTTAAGGTGTCACTTCCTTACAAAAAACAAGTTTATCGAATGCTCGACGAAAGCGGGATGTTTTATGGTGCGGACGCTGTGGCACGTTTCTCCGAAGAAAATGTACAGCAAATGGTTCATCCATTTGACCCGAGAAAGAGCTTAGACCTCAATCGTTTTAAACATGAAACCTTGCTAGAAAAAGTTATGGAAAAAGGGAAGAAAGTTCTGCCAGCTCGAACTGTTTCTGAAATTGCGGCCTATTCGAAAGCACGTTTGGAAAAACTTCCGGAAGAATATAAACGTTTTCAAAATCCACACATTTATAAAATAGGTTTGAGTACTAAACTGAAGCAAGAGCGCGATGCGTTGGTTCAAACACATAAATTTTAGATGTGATTTAGAAATTTTAGAAGTCATTTTGGGGGAATTTCAAACGACAAAATAAACACGGATTGCACGGATGTGCACTAATTTTATCCATCTTTAGATTCCTATATCAATAAGATTACTTTGGATATTTATTTCATGAATTTTAGAGAGCCATGTTTTTTCGTTTGTGATAATTAGTGTCTAAGAAAAATGTTGATTAAATATATTGCTTTGTTATTTCTCTATCTCAAATTGTTTAAAACTAATGGATTGATTAACTCTGAAGAATAGCTCAAATTAAAAAGTAAGCACATGAAAACTCTACTCATAATTGATGTACAGAACGATTTTATGCCTGGCGGAGCTTTAGCAGTTCCTGAGGCGGATAAAATAGTACCCGTAATCAATAGTATTCAACATAAATTTGATCTGGTTGTCGCAGCGCAAGATTGGCATCCAGCAGACCATGTGAGTTTTGCATCCAATCATGAAGGAAAATCTATTTTTGATGAGATCGAACTTCATGGGAAACCACAAACTTTATGGCCAAATCACTGTGTGCAAGAAACGGAAGGTGCCAAGTTTCATCCTGATCTCAATACCCAAAAATGGGAAGCGATTTTTAGAAAAGGAATGGATAAGGAAATTGATAGTTATAGCGCCTTTTATGACAATGGCCATTTGAAGTCTACAGGATTGGCTGGATACTTAAGGGAAAAGGGGACTTCGCAACTTTTCTTATGCGGTCTTGCAGGAGATATCTGTGTTTACTTTTCAGCCTATGATGCTTTTAAAGAAGGATTTGCCTGTTTCTTTATTGAAGATGCTTCTCAGCCATTAGATGCAGAAGACTTTAAAGACATTAAAAAGAAGATGGAATATTTGGGAATTCAGATTATTTCGTCGGAGGATATTTAGGGTAAGTTTTGAACAGAATCTACTTCAAGAACTTTTGTTTTAAAGAGGTAGATTATAATTTTGATAAGAAATTGTTGGTAGTTTTTGGTGAAGCACTCTCGCTTTATAAGTTTCCCGCAGATCCCGCGGATCTTCGCAGATTGGCTTAAAACAAATAATCCGACATAATTTCTATAGATTTCTGTCGGATTATTTGTTTACAAAAGAAGGGGTTGGTACAAAATATATGTAAGAAATCCTTCTTCAATTTTCTCACTTCATGCTTTTTCCTTCAAGCTTTTTTCACAGCCTTCTTCTTAAACTTTCTAAC
>JBARDR010000386.1:0-15682 GCA_049795335.1 Gelidibacter sp.
TTTTATGGGCGATGGACCACGACGTGAAGCACCGCAGCGTGACGAACGTGATATGGTAAAAGATTCCATTGATAAACTCATTCAATTTGACTAACTTTTTGTGAACCTTATTCCTGTAAAAACACCTCAACTGATCAAAGGCATTTTCCCAAAATACGTTTGGAATATGCCTGATGATCAAAAAGTGATTTACTTAACTTTTGATGACGGGCCAACGCCAGAGATCACCCAATGGACCTTAGACCTATTAAAATCCTACAACGCCGAAGCGACGTTTTTCTGTATTGGCAACAATATTCAAAAACATCCTCAGATTTTTAAGGATATTCTTAAAGACGGTCATGTGGTCGGCAACCATACCTTTCATCATTTGAAAGGCTGGAAAACTGATACTGATGCTTATATAGAAGACGTTTTGAAAACACAAGAAGTTATGAGTGCAGAGTTCAGAGTTCAGAGTGAAAACGGAGTTAAATACTCATCCTTCATAACTCATAACTCTAAACTCTTTAGACCGCCTTACGGAAAAATCAAATCCAGTCAAGGAAAGCAATTGCTGAAGCTCGGTTATAAAATTATTATGTGGGATGTTTTAGCCTTTGATTGGAAAAACGGTTTATCTGAAGAACAATGTGCCACCAATGTGATTTCTAAAGCAGGACCTGGGAGTATCGTTGTATTTCATGATAGCTTGAAAGCCTCTACAAGAATGAAGTATGCCCTAGCAAAAACATTGGAACATTTTAGCAAAGAAGGTTATCAGTTTAAAACTCTTTAAGTCTAAATTAGTGTTTTTGACTGTGACTAATCACTACTTTTTGAATTGCAAACCAATAATCCTTTGATTACATTCCAAATTAAGTCTTGTATCTTTGTTTTAAAAGCAAAGCGGTCTTGGTTTTAATCAAATATACTCCTGAAGAATTCCAATAAGCGTATCGGCATCTTGTTCTCCGCTATGACGCCATTTCATTTCGCCGCCTTTATAAATGATCAGTGTAGGTAAACCTTTGACGCGGAGTGCCTCGGCAAGGTCTTTGTTTTTATCAACATCGATTTTGATCACTTTTGCCTTGTCACCAAGTGCAGCAGCGACATCTCTTAACACCGGATGCATTGCAGTAGATTGTTCATTCCATTCCGTGAAAAAGTCCAACAAAACGGGAACATCCACATCTATGATTTCTCCAAATTTTGACATACATTTTAATGTTTAGATCAAATGGGTTATTACAAACCTACTTATTATTTTTTTATTATCCTAAATCATACGCAAATAGCTGATCCACCCGTATTCTGAGTTTCATGCAACGATTTTATTAGGACCCTTTTTAAGTTCAATCACGGTTATTTCAGGCCAAATACCTACCCGACCAGGATAGCCTAAATAACCAAAACCTCTATTCACATTAATATATTGACCCTTTTCCTTATACACGCCTGCCCAATGTTTGTAACGGTATTTTATAGGACTCCATTTGATCCAGCCAGGGATTTCAATCCCAAATTGCATCCCGTGCGTATGCCCACTTAAGGTTAAGTGGTAATGATAAGAGTCATCAATAACCACTTCATCCCAATGGCTTGGGTCGTGGCTCAACAATATTTTGAAATCATTTGCATGTACACCTTCTGCCGCTTTCTTTAAGTCGCCAGCTTTCTTAAAACCACCTTTTCCCCAATTCTCAACACCTAAAAGCGCCAAACGCTGTCCATTTCTTTCAATAAATCGATTTTCATTGAGCAACAAATCATAGCCCATATCTTTTTGGAGCTGTTTTAATTCTTCAAGATTCTGTTCCTTCTCATCAGAAGAATCCCAGTAAATATAATCGCCATAATCATGATTTCCCAATACTGAAAAGACCCCATCATTGGCCTTTAATTCTGCAAACAAATCTTTCCAAGGTAATAATTCCGTGCTTTTATTATTGATCATATCGCCAGTAAACAAAATCACATCCGATTTTTGGGCCTTAACCATATTGACCGCATGTTCTATTTCAGATCGGTTGTCAAAACTTCCGGTATGAATATCGCTGATATGGGTAATTCTATAACCATCAAACGCTTCAGGCAAATCTTCAAAATGCAAGGTGTGCTTAATGACCTTGTAATTATACTTCCCTTTGTACATCCCATAAAGCAAAGAAGCAAAGGGAATCGCTGCTGCTCCCAGAGCAATGGCGCTCACAAACTTTCGTCGTGAAGGCATATGAAATGTTTCTTTTGAAGTAAAAAACTTGGAGTAAACACCAGAAAAAGCGCGCACAATATCCTCGCCAACCAGAAAAAAAATTAAAACTACATTGGCCAGAATAAAGGCTAAAATAAATCCAAAGGCATAACTTTTTGATGGCGAGAGTACGCGGCCTCCAGTCCCAGATCCAAACTGAATGATCAAATTGCCTGCAATGACAACTGCAAGTGCAATAAATGCATAATGTATCCAAATGTTTTTAGTAATTGTTCTTACCGCTTGAAAGCCATAGAGCGTGATAAGAATAAAAAAAATCGTGAACAGAAGCCATCGCATCATAGGTGCAGTTTTACTCAAAGATAAATGATTTAAACTCTTATTAAAATGTTGCCATAAAATTTAACCGTCCCTTAAGATTTACTATATTTCGGCTACAATACCAATCCTTTCTTTGATGAAGTCATTTCTTTCAGTAATAACGGCACTCCTTCTCTTGACAGGATGCTCTGAGCGTCCTAAAACAACCCCTGCCATAAAAGATAAAGCGTTGATATCATTGGTCAATCCTTTTATTGGAACAGGTGGTCATGGTCATACCTATCCCGGGGCGACGATGCCTTTTGGAATGATGCAATTAAGTCCTGACACCCGTCTTGAGGGCTGGGACGGCGCTTCCGGCTATCACTATAGCGATGAATATATCTACGGTTTTACACATACACACCTCAGCGGAACTGGCGTAAGTGATTATTGTGACATTTTACTCATGCCTACCAATGAAGTGGTATTCAATAATGGAAGTAACGGTAAAAAAGGCTACCGCTCAAAATTCTCCCATGATAATGAAAAGGCTGAACCAGGGTATTACCAAGTCCATTTGGAAGACACCGATATTAACGTCGAATTGACGGTTTCAGAACGCAGCGGGATTCACAAATACCAATTTCCGACGGCTAAAAACCAAATCATCGTTTTGGACTTAGAACATCGCGATGAGTTATTAGCCTCAAAAATCAAACAAACCTCAAGGACTGAAATCACAGGCTATCGCCATTCGAAATCATGGGCGAGCAATCAGAAATTGTTTTATTATATCAAATTCTCACATCCGTTATCGGTCGATTTAATTGCTTCAAAGCAGCGATTATCCAACAAAAAAGCCGTGTTCCAATTTGACAACCCAAAAAACGAACCTGTGTATGTGAAAATTGGCATTAGCCCAGTGGATGAAGCGGGCGCTAAGAGAAATTTAGAAACAGAAATTGGCGATAAAACCTTTACAGAGGTCAAAGATATCGCTCAAAGTGTTTGGGAAAAACAGTTGGAGAAAATTGTGATTGAAAGTGACGATCAGGATCATAAAACTATTTTCTATACTGCTCTATACCATACCATGATCACACCTAATCTTTATCAGGATGTTGATGGACGCTACCGAGGTATGGACATGAAAATTCATACCAATAAAGATTTCAAATATTACACGGTCTTTTCGCTCTGGGACACGTATCGCGCGGCACATCCGCTTTACACTCTTATTGAGCGCAAACGCACAAGCGATTTTGTCAACACACTGATCTCAAAATATGATGAAGGTGGGATCCTACCCATGTGGGATTTAAGTTCCAACTACACCGGCACCATGATTGGTTACCATGCCGTTCCCGTTATTGCTGATGCTTACCTAAAAGGGATTAAAGGGTTTGACGCCGAAAAAGCACTTAAAGCGATGAAACATTCGGCTAACCAAAATCACTTGGGCCTAAAGTCCTATAAAGAACTCGGCTTTATCCCCGTTGAGGAAGAAAGCGAATCGGTTTCAAAAACCTTGGAATATGCTTATGACGATTGGACCATTGCTAAAATGGCCTATGCTTTGAATAAGGAAGACGACTATGAAACCTATATCAAACGCGCTCAAAACTACAAGAACGTTTTTGATCCCGAAACCAAATTCATGAGAGGTCGTACCAGAAACACATGGTTTGCTCCGTTTGATCCTTATGAGGTCAATTTTAATTACACCGAAGCCAATGCCTGGCAATATAGTTTTTATGTCCCACAGGACATGTCAGGTTTTATAGATTTAATGGGCGGAAAAGAAATTCTGGAAGCACAATTGGACACCTTGTTTGCAGCTAAGAACAACACTTCCGGTCGCGCTATGCAAGACATCACAGGGCTGATCGGTCAATATGCGCACGGCAATGAACCGAGTCACCATATGACCTATCTCTATAACTTCGTAAACAAGCCTTATAAAACACAAGAGAAAGTCCATCAAATCCTGACCGAACTCTATAAAAATACGCCCGACGGCATTGCAGGAAATGAGGATTGCGGACAAATGAGTGCGTGGTATGTGTTTTCATCGATGGGATTCTATCCCGTAACCCCAGGTGCCGATCAATATATCATTGGAACACCCTTATTTGACAAAGCGACGATCAACTTAGAAAACGGAAACAATTTCACGATTAAAGCGTTTGACCTTTCTAATGAAAACAAATACATCGATTATGTAAAACTCAACGGATCGAAATTGAAACAGAGTTATATTTCTTCAAAAGACATTCTATCGGGGGGAATTTTGGAGTTTTTCATGACCAACTCCCCATCTGATTGGGCTACCGATGACGATGAAGTTCCCGTCACATCGATTGACAAATTTAAAATAGTTCCCGTTCCATTTATAGCCAAAGGCGAAATCGCATTTAGAGGCGAGACAGAATTGGTTTTAGAAAACGCCCAAAAAGAAACCGAGATTTTCTACACTTTAGACGACTCGATTTATACCAAATATGAAAAGCCATTTATCATTTCTGAACCTTCAACCTTAAAGGTCTATTCAGAAAAAGATGATGTGAAGAGCGCTACGATTGCCACTGAGTTTTATAAAATAAATCCCAACAGAAGTATTTCTCTAAAAACCACTTATACCAACCAATACAGCGCTGGCGGACCCAATGCCTTAATTGACGGCATTAGAGGTTCAAAAGACTTTAGGTCAGGTTCATGGCAAGGCTATGAAGATAAAGATGTTGAAGCCATCGTTGATTTGAGCGAAGAGCAGCCCATCCACAGCGTTCGTGTCAACTTTCTGCAGGATCAACGCGCTTTCATTTTTTATCCGACAGAAGTGTTCTGCTATATTTCGAGTGATAATAAAAGTTTTGAATTAGTCGGCAGACAAAGCACAAACGCAACAAAACGATCGAATGAAGCAAGAACAACGACCATTACTTTCGATTTAAAAGATAAAAATGCAAAATACATTAAGATTGTGGCAAAAAAACTCGGCCGACTTCCAACTTGGCATTCGGGATACAAGTCCTATGGAAAGAGTTGGATCTTTGTGGATGAGATTAGTATTCTGTAGTTTGTTGGCAGAGTTCAATCTGCCGTCCGCAGACCCTAATCGCTAGTTGGTCTTTTATGAATGGAAATTGACAGATAATGGACGCTCAGAGTCGAATATTGAAACCAGAAACAACAGAAACCAAAACAATGACTAAACAAAAATCCTATCGCTCATCTTTTATCTTATTGACCATATTATTTTTCCTTTGGGGATTTATTACCGTTTTGGTGGATTCGCTCATTCCTCGACTTAGGGAATTATTCACCCTGACCTATTTTCAGGCGGGCATGGTTCAGTTTGCTTTTTTTGGAGCGTTTTTCATATTATCAATTCCAGCCAGTTATATCCTGTCCAAAATCGGCTATAAAAAAGGGATTATTTTAGGTTTGTGCACAATGGCTTTGGGTTGCTTACTATTTTATCCTGCGGCCTCTTATCGAGAATTCGGGATTTTCATGGTCGCCTATTTTATTTTAGCCGGAGGCATTACCTTTTTGCAGGTGGCTGCCAATCCTTACGTGGCTGTGTTGGGAACTGAAGACGGCGCCTCCAGCCGACTGAATCTTTCGCAAGCCTTTAATTCCTTAGGAACTGCCATCGCTCCTATTATTGGCGCCCTATTTATATTAAGCGACAAGATCAAGACTACCGACGAAATTTCATTTTTAACCGATTCCGAACGCGGCTTATATTTAGCAACAGAAGCTGCCGCTGTTCAAAAACCTTTTGTGGGCTTGGCGATTTTCATATTTATTATTGCTGGAATTTTCTTCTTCGCAAAGCTTCCAAAACTGATCAATGAAACCGCTGTGGGTTCTTATAAAGAGGCACTGAAACATAAAAATCTCGTCATGGGGATTATAGGGATTTTCTTTTATGTAGGAGCTGAAGTCGCAATTGGCAGTTATTTGGTCAATTACTTTTTAGATATGAATTTGATAGAGGTCATCACAGGCAACAACATCATGACCTCTATTGTTGAAAGCATTTTAAACACCGGAATTACTGAAAGTGACAATAAAGCCATTGTAGGTGTATTTGTCGCGTTCTATTGGTCAGGTGCCATGATCGGACGTTTTGTAGGCGCCTATTTGACCAGAATTATCAAACCAGGAAAAGTGCTAGGTGTTTTTGCATCCATTGCCATCCTCCTCATTCTGATTTCCATAAGCAGCACAGGATTATTAAGCATGTGGAGTATTCTCGCTGTAGGCTTATTCAACTCCATCATGTTCCCAACAATCTTTACATTGGCAATTGATGGGATTGGCGCACTGAAACCGAAAGCCTCGGGAATGTTATGTACCGCAATTGTCGGCGGCGCCATTATTCCGCCATCATTCGGGTTTCTAACAGATAAAATCGGATTCAAATCGGCATTATTCTTTGTGATCCTATGTTATGCCTATATTTTTTACTTCGGACTTAAGAATAGTAAAAAACAAGTTACCATCTAATGAAAAAGCAACCGGTATTGTATGTCATTTTTTTAGTCATCAGCGTTATGGGATATTCACAAAAAAAGACAGAAAGCATAACAAAAGATTACACACAATACGTCAATCCGATGATTGGCACTAGCAAAATGGGCCACACCTTTCCCGGTGCAACCGCTCCATTTGGGATGGTACAACTGAGTCCGCAAACTAATTTTCAAGTCATGCTCAAGGAGGACGGCAGTTATAACGCCGAAACCTATGAATACTGCGCAGGCTATCAGCACAAGGATTCCACAATTATCGGTTTTGCACATACCAATTTTAGCGGCACAGGACATTCTGATCTGGGCGATTTCCTAGTCATGCCCACCACCGGCGATTTGGTTTTAGAGCCGTTAAAAACGAAAGCTGGGAAAAAAGGCTTCTACTCAACCTTTTCACATGACCAAGAAGAAGCTTCTCCTGGCTATTATAAAGTCGATTTAGACAGCTATAACATCAAGGCAGAATTGACAGCGAGCGATCGTGTAGGGTTTCACAAATACACCTTCCCCAAATCAGATAACGCACACATCATTCTCGATTTGGTCTATAACATTTATCATTATGACGATAAAAATGTGTGGACCTTTATCAGAGTTGAAAATGATACCTTGATTACAGGATACCGTGAAACCAAAGGTTGGGCGCGCACCCGAAAGGTGTTTTTTGCGATGGCTTTTTCAAAGCCCTTCAAAAGTTATGGCCATAAAAAATATGATGCCATTCAATATAATGGGTTTTACAGAAAGTTCAATGAAAGTGAAAATTTCCCTGAGATGGCTGGCAAAGATTTACGTGCCTATTTTAATTTTGACACTGACGAAGGCGAAGAAATCAACATCAAGTTTGCCCTATCCTCTGTAAGCACAGCAGGCGCATTAAAAAACCTCAAGGCCGAAATTCCGCATTGGGATTTTAACAAGACCAAAAAAGAAACCAAAGCCAAATGGAACACCGAATTGTCTAAAATTGAAGTCGAAACCATGACGCCTGATGATAAAATCACGTTTTACACTGCTTTATATCATACCAATCTGTCTCCTATAATTTATGAAGATGTGGACGGACAATACCGCGGTCTCGATCAAAACATCCACACGTCCGATGGTTTTACCAATTACACCATTTTTTCACTTTGGGACACCTATCGCGCCTTGCATCCGTTGTTCAATATTACCCAACCGCAACGCAACAATGACATGATCAAATCCATGTTGGCACACTACGATCAAAGTGTGCATCACATGTTGCCAATTTGGAGCCATTATGCCAATGAAAATTGGTGTATGATTGGATATCATGCCACTTCCGTTATCGCCGATGCCATGGTTAAAAATGTGGGCGATTTTAATAAAAACCACGCATTGCAAGCCTCCATCAACACCGCAAACGTGGATTATTTTGACGGAATTGAATTCTATAAAAAATACGGTTATGTACCCGAGGACAAAAACGGAGCTTCCGTTTCAAAAACTTTGGAATATGCTTATGATGACTGGTGCATTGCACAAATGGCCAAACAACTAAATAACACTTCCGTAGAAAAAGAATACCTCAACCGATCCACATTTTACGAAAATGTCTATGATGCATCCATCGGTTTTATGCGACCAAAATTAACTGATGGCACCTTCAAAAAAGAATTTGATCCCTTAGATACCCACGGACAAGGCTTTATTGAAGGAAATGCGTGGAATTATGGTTTATATGTTCCTCAAAACATTGATCACATGATTGAACTTATGGGTGGAAAAAAATCTTTTAGTAAGCATTTGGACCAATTGTTTACTATGGAACTCGAAGATAAATACATCGAAAATAATGAGGACATCACACGCGATGGGATTATTGGTAATTACGTTCATGGCAACGAACCTTCTCATCATGTGCCATACCTGTACAATTGGACTGGAGATACCTATAAAACCCAAGCACGGGTACGGATGATCATGAGCACAATGTATGGCCCAACCGTAGAAGGACTTTGCGGGAATGACGATGCCGGTCAAATGAGCGCCTGGTACATTTTTAGCAGTCTCGGATTTTATCCCGTAACGCCTGGCGCGCCAGAATATGCTTTGGGAAGTCCGTTAGTGCAAGAAGCAAAAATCCATTTGGACAATGGCAAAACTTTAACCATCACTACGAAAAACCAAGGCAAGAAAAATATATATGTCAATCAGGTCACTGTCAACGGAAAGCTTATAAAAGGCACATCAATAACACACCATGACATTATGATGGGCGGCGAAATGGTTTTTGAAATGAGTTCAAAACCGAAGAAAAAATAAACGCCAGTAGAATCTTTTGATTTCAAGATTAACCTTACTAAACTATTTAAAAATGTCCATATCCACTTGATATGGACATTTTTGATTTCACATTAATAGAATTCGGTTTTTACAAGGTTGTTATTTATATCATGAGGCCCAGCACCTCTTATTTTACACAACATAAGATCGGCTTCACTCAAATCGATGCCTAAAAAAGTTTTTTTAAATGGATACACAAAGTATCCTTGTCTTGTATTCATAAGTAAACGTCAAAGCAATCATTGCGTCTACCCAATTTTTGACCAGAACTTTCTCTGAAGTGCACTTAAAGCCTCTTTTGCTCTACCGTTTATCGATCACAACAATAACAGAGCTCATTCCCTCCCTATAACATCATTGACCCTGAGCGCATTTGCTGACAAACGGGCTGAATTTGTGTATTTCATCGATTTTTAATGAGCCATTTTTCACATTAACCGTTTATCGATGTTTTATATCTAATTTATTCTATTTAACTGAAGTTGTGTTGTTTCTTTAACATGTAATTATAAATCGATATTCAATTATTGTCATGAAGAAAATTATAATCCTTATCGTTCTAATCACTTTACCTGTTTTAACTTTTGGTCAAAATACTTCTAATGACACCGTAAAACAGAATGAAACAACTACATTAAATAGTCTTACTAAAGTTGAAGCACAAGATCAAAGCACTTCCATTGCGATTACCAAAACAGAAGTGACCAGCTTAAGCTATAAAAAAAGTAAAGACCTGATCAGCATCAAAGCCTACAGAAAAAGCTTGCAAATAAAGGTTAAAGAAGTTATATCTTGTTAAGATTAAATTTTTAAAGAAACCTTCATATTATAAAAAGTCGAGGCATTTCAATTAAGAAATACCTCGATTTTTTTATTTATTAGGGATAAGATCACGACATCTAATCATCAATTGCTCCTTTTCATACACTGCTGTTAAATCTCTGGGTTTTCGCATCGCGTCCTTTCTAAGATTGTTGTCTACAATCGAAAAAAATATCGCGTTTCAGTTTACAGTTAGCCACATCTCATACATCAAATCAACATCAGTGTTCTGAATTACGCCTCTTGGATTGGCGGAAACGGAAACCTTTCAGCTTTTTAAAACCCGAAAGGTCTGAAGTTTTTTGTAATTTTATCAACTTCAAAAAAACCAACAATGTCAGAACAAAAACGCCTTTTTTTAGTTGATGCCTATGCCTTAATATTTAGAGGTTATTACGCTTTTATCAAAAACCCAAGAATCAATTCCAAAGGAGAAGACACCTCAGCCATTATGGGGTTTATGAACTCCTTATTGGACGTCATCAAAAGGGAACGCCCAGATCATTTGGCAGTGTGCTTTGACAAAGGCGGTAGTGTGGATCGGGTGGAAATGTTTGAAGCCTACAAAGCCAACCGCGACGAAACTCCTGAAGGGATCAAAACTGCGATTCCACATATTCAAAACATCCTCCGCGCCATGCACATACCGATCATGGTCAAAGATGGTTATGAAGCGGACGATGTGATTGGAACCCTCTCCAGACAAGCCGAAGCTCAAGGCTACAAAACCTATATGGTCACGCCAGACAAGGATTTTGCACAATTGGTTACCGAAAACACCTTCATGTACCGACCAAAATCATTTGGCGGTGGTTATGAAACTTGGGGTGTTGAGGAAGTAAAGAAAAAATTCGAAGTCGAGCATCCGCTCCAAGTCATCGATTTCTTGGGAATGATGGGAGATTCATCAGACAATATCCCAGGATTGCCAGGCGTCGGCGAAAAAACAGCTAAAAAATTCATGAAGGAATACGGCAGCATGGAAAACCTGCTGGCCAACACCCATGAGCTTAAAGGAAAAATGAAGGAGAACATTGAAGCCAATAAAGAATTGGGCATGCTTTCCAAGACTTTGGCCACCATAATGCTCGATGTGCCCGTTAAGTTTTGTGAAACCGACTTTGAAATGTCACATCCTGATATTGAAGCCGTCACCAACATATTTCAGGAATTGGAATTTAGACGTCTGACGGATAATTTCATTAAAACCTTTGCACCAGACGCGCTCAGCGCCTCTAACGCTTCCACAAGTACCGTAACCAAAACAACGCCTACAGAAGTAAAATCTGCAGGATTGGGACAATTTTCCTTATTTGGGGGTGACGTGAATGAAAATTCTCCGGCACCAACTGCCGATGCACATATTCGTACCACGTCAGAAACGACCTCACATTTTTACCAAAGTGTGGCGAGTGGTATAGCTACAAAATTGTTCCTTCAAAATTTAATGAAACAAACCAGTGTTTGCTTTGACACGGAAACTACCGGCATAGATCCGATCACTGCCGAATTGGTAGGGATTGCCTTTTCATGGGAAGTTGGCAAAGGATTTTATATGCCATTTCCAGAAAATAAAAAAGAAGCACAAGAACTGATTGAGCAGTTACGTCCGTTTTTTGAAAGCGAGGCCATTGAAAAAGTGGGCCAGAACTTAAAATATGACATCAAAGTGCTCCATAAATACTACATTCAGGTCAGAGGTAAATTGTTTGACACCATGTTGGCCCATTACCTGATCAATCCGGACATGCGTCATAACATGGATATATTGGCAGAAACCTATCTGAATTACACGCCCATTGCAATTGATGCACTCCTTGGCAAAAAAGGCAAGAACCAACTCAACATGCGGGCTATTCCTTTGGAAAAACAAACCGAATATGCTGTTGAAGATGCCGATATCACTTTACAGCTCAAGGAACATTTTGAAAAGGAATTAGGCGAAGCCAATACCCAAAAATTATTTGATGAGATTGAAATTCCCCTATTGCGCGTCCTTGCTGATATGGAATTGGAAGGCATCAATTTGGATGAAAAATTCCTGAACTCACTTTCCGAAAAATTAGATAATGACATCAAAACCTTAGAAGCGAATATTTTTAAGGAAGCGGGCGAAGAATTTAATATTGCCTCTCCAAAACAGTTGGGAGAAATTTTATTTGACAAGCTTAAATTGGTCGATAAGCCTAAAAAAACCAAAACTGGACAATATGCCACGGGCGAAGATATCTTGTCCTTTTTAGCCAAAGATCATGACATCATTCAGCATATTTTAGAATACCGCGGCCTCGCAAAACTCAAAAGCACTTATGTTGATGCCCTACCAACTCAGGTGGAACCATCTACCGGTCGCGTCCATACCGATTATATGCAAACTGTGGCCGCCACCGGACGATTGAGCAGTAACAACCCAAATCTACAGAACATTCCCATTCGAACCGAACGCGGTCGCCAAGTGCGAAAAGCCTTTATCCCAAGAGATAAAGATTTTATCTTACTCGCTGCGGATTATTCGCAAATTGAATTGCGAATCATCGCCGCTTTAAGCGAAGAAGATAATATGATCAACGCCTTTAAACATGGCGAAGATATTCACGCATCAACCGCATCCAAAGTATTTGGTGTGCCACTTGAAGAAGTCACACGTGAACAACGTAGCAATGCGAAAACGGTCAATTTCGGAATCATTTATGGCGTTTCTGCCTTCGGATTGAGCAACCAGACCGGTTTATCAAGGGGTGAAGCGAAAGATTTGATTGATACGTATTACGCTACCTACCCAAGATTGAGTAATTATATTGGAGAACAAATCGATTTTGCGCGCGACCATGGCTATGTACAAACCGTTTTAGGCCGTCGCCGTTATTTAAAAGATATCAACTCCAGAAATGCTGTGGTCAGAGGTGCGGCAGAACGAAATGCCGTCAATGCGCCCATTCAAGGAAGTGCCGCCGATATTATTAAAGTCGCCATGATCAACATTCACAAGAAGTTGGACGAAGGCCAATTCAAAACCAAAATGTTACTTCAAGTACATGATGAGTTGGTTTTTGATGTCTATAAACCAGAATTGGAAGACATCAAAAAAATAGTCAAGACGGAAATGGAAAGTGCCTATACTTTATCAGTGCCGTTAATTGTGGATTTAGGGGTTGGGGAGGATTGGCTGGAGGCGCATTAAGTTCAATATAAGTTTTATTATTTGGGCGTTCCCCTTTCGGTCGGGCTATCCGTTGCAAGTCCTCGCTCGTGCCTCGCTGTGAGCTTTTCACTACAATTTAGCGAAGCGGTATCATGAATTCCTATTAATAAAATTGGATTCGTAATCCCTAACGCAGATTGAGAATGAGATGAAGGTTTGGCGTTTTTAATTAAGAATGAGCAATATTACTTTGATAGTGGAAAAAATAGGCAACGCATTAAAACAAAAGTATTCATACGAGCTAAAACAAATCGTATATCGAATAACCTTTTAAAAATCAGCAGATTAATTTTAGGTCTGTATTTTCTATCACTTAGTCTAGAACTAAAGTTTTAAATAAAAACCCACATTTTTTAAAACTCCGCTTTATTTTTCTTCTGTAAGTCCTTCTAAATACATTTCAAGGAACATTTTTATTTAACTTAAATACTATACCTATGAAAAACGAACTTTTAAAAGAGCTCGATGAGCAAGGAGGTTTTAACAAACGCCGACAATTTTTGAAATTGAGTGGCATGATGGTTGTGGGCTCTGGCTTAATGATGGCTTGTAACAATGATGACGATGACTTTATAGAGATAGAGCCAGGCGTATTTGATCTTGGATCGGGAAATTTAGGAATCCTGAATTACGCGTATGCTTTAGAGCAACTCGAAGCAGCGTTCTACACGAAGGTATTGGACGGCTCTTATTGGGCGGGAGCACCAACCAATGAAAAGAAAATTCTTGAAGATATTTACAATCATGAGGTCATCCACAGAGATTTTTTCAAGACGGCCATCACTGCGGTCGCACCAAATGATATTGTGCCAACATTGGAATTCAATTTCTCAAGTGTAGACTTTAGTAGTAGAGCTTCGGTATTGGAAACATCAAAAGTTTTGGAGGACACAGGAGTAAAAGCCTATAACGGCGCCGGAAAATTGATTAACGTAGGCGATGCTGCTGGCCTGACCTATTTGCTTTTGGCTGGAAAAATTGTTTCTGTGGAAGCACGTCACGCCTCCGCTATAAGAGACTTGTTAAACCCTTTATCAGAGGATTTTGCAGGAGATGACATCCTCATAGGATTAGGAGGTACCGCGAAAGCGTTTGACAAAGCGGCAGAGCCGAGCGAGGTTTTGACTGAAGTGGCAGCGACAGGATTTGTAGTTACCAAATTTACGGGCAATAACTTACCGACAACTTAAGCAGTTTTTAACTTAAAAATATACGACTATGAATTTTATAACCATTTTAGGCATGCTCTCTGACCAAGACCACTTAAGTAAAGCAGGCTCCAGAAGAGATTCTTTTAATCATTTTAAAAAACTAGGCACTAGCGTTGTCTTGGCGTCCATTCCATTTGGTTTGGCTGCTACGAGCTCCAAATCAAAAACAGCCAATGCTGCAATATTTGGTGTAACAGATACCGCTAGCAATACCGACGTCCTAAATTTTGCCTTGACACTGGAATATTTGGAGCGCAGTTTTTATAGACAAGGTTTGGACGCGGAAGGATTAATCCCTGCGGCAGACCAGACGGTTTTTACTACCATATCAAAACATGAAGATGCCCACGTCGAGTTTTTAAAAGCCGCATTAGGCGATGATGCCATAGCGGAGCCGACTTTCGATTTTACGGGAGCTCCTGGAGGATTAAACTTAAATCCCTTTAACGATTACCCAACTTTCATGGCACTGGCCCAAGGCTTTGAAGATACAGGGGTAAGAGCCTATAAAGGACAAGCTGGTGCTTTGGCCAATGACAATGCGCTACTTCAGTATGCTTTACAAATCCATTCGGTGGAAGCAAGGCACGCCTCACAAGTGCGACGTATGCGCGGTGAAAAAGGATGGATCACAAAATCCCAAAATACATTGCCACCTCAGTTTGCAGCTATTTATGGTGGTGCAACACCTGAATCCAATACCGTTCAAGGCGGCGTGAATTTGGCTGGAATGTTTGCCAGCTATGGTGGGGACGATGCGGTTACCGAAGCGTTTGACGAACCTTTAACCATGGATGAAGTGCTCGCCATTGGCGGCATTTTTATTGCATCATAAATAAATCCTACTTTAAATAGAAGACCGTCTGATCAGGACGGTTTTTTTTTTGGAATTAAACTATGATTTATTGGACATGTGTAATGGGACAACAAAAATTGAAAATAACTGTCTAAAAAATTAAATTTTTAAATACTTCAACATACCTTCAATAGAATCTAGACTAATTAATGATGATTTAATTGCAAAGTATATACTTTTGCAAATACGGCGTTAAGGATTACGAATTTAATTTTATTGTCAAATTCGGAATTGGTG
>JBARDR010000387.1:0-2308 GCA_049795335.1 Gelidibacter sp.
AGGCATCCAACCAAACGACAAAATAGCGGTAATTTCCACCAATAACAGAACCGAATGGAACGTTATGGATATCGGCATTTTACAAATTGGTGCTCAAAACACACCCATCTATCCAACCATTTCTGAGGACGATTATGAGTATATCCTTAACCACTCAGAATCTGTATTATGTTTTGTTTCTGACGAAGAAGTTTTAGCCAAAGTAAACGCTATAAAAGCTAATACCAAACTTAAAGAAGTGTACACTTTTGACGCTATTGCAGGTGCCAAAAGCTGGAAAGAAGTTCTCGAATTAGGAAAAGATGAGAGCAATCAACATGAGGTAGAAGCGCGAATGGCGGCTGTAAAACCAGATGACTTAGCAACTTTAATTTATACTTCCGGTACTACAGGGCAACCTAAAGGCGTGATGCTGTCACATAAAAACCTAGTCTCCAACGTACTCGATAGTCAAAAGCGTGTACCTTTTGAAAACGGAAAGTCCAAAGCTTTAAGCTTCCTTCCAGTTTGCCATGTTTTTGAACGCATGATCTTGTATCTGTATCAATATTGTGGCGTGGAAATTTATTTTGCAGAATCCATTGAAAAGATGAGCGCAAATCTAATGGAAGTCAAACCAAACGTCATGACGGCAGTGCCACGACTTTATGAAAAAGTATATGATAAAATTGTTGCGAAGGGAAGCGAATTGACCGGAATCAAGAAAAAACTGTTCTTTTGGTCCATAGAATTAGGTCTTAAATATGAACCTTATGGCGCCAACG
Source organism: Gelidibacter sp. (assembly GCA_049795335.1). Classification (GTDB taxonomy): domain Bacteria; phylum Bacteroidota; class Bacteroidia; order Flavobacteriales; family Flavobacteriaceae; genus Gelidibacter. The sequence continues at coordinate 765 of JBARDR010000387.1, forward strand.
GATGGTGGTATGAAACCCAACTTAAATTGGCCAGAAAACTCGTTTTCAGCAAATGGAAAGAAGGTCTTGGCGGTCAGTTGGATTTAATGGTTTCTGGAAGTGCCGCTTTACAACCGCGACTTACACGAACTTTTGCTGCTGCAATGATGCCTATTATGGAAGGTTACGGCTTAACCGAAACCTCACCGGTAATATCTGTAAATGACACTCGCAATGGTGGTTTTAGAGTCGGTACAGTTGGACGCGTCATTGACAATGTTGATGTGAAAATCGCTGAAGATGGCGAAATTCTTGTAAAAGGTCCGAATGTGATGTTGGGCTATTTTAAGGAACCTGAAAAAACAAAAGAAGTGATGACTGGGGATTATTTCCATACGGGAGATATTGGAGAAATTGATGCTGAAGGTTTTTTAAAGATTACGGATCGTAAAAAAGAAATGTTCAAAACGTCGGGAGGCAAATATGTGGCGCCGTCCCTTATTGAAAACGAATTAAAGCAATCGCGTTTTATTGAACAGATTATGGTGATTGGTGAAGGTGAGAAAATGCCAGCTGCATTGATTCAACCTGATTTTGAATTCATCAAAGATTGGATCAAACATAAAAACCTCGATATCAAATTAGATAATAATTCAATTGAAAGTTCGCCAGTTGTATTGGACCGCATCCAAAAAGAAATAGACAAGGCCAATGAACATTTCGGAAAATGGGAACAGATTAAGAAATTTGAATTGACCCCCGATATTTGGACTATTGAAGGAGGTCATCTTACACCGACCATGAAAATGAAACGAAAGGTTATCAAAGAAATGTACAAAGATCTTATTGAAAAGATCTATAGACCATAAACAAAAAGAGCTTCAAATTGAAGCTCTTTTTTATTTATCCTTACCCAGTTTCTTATCTACAATCCGCTCAAAATAATCTTGTAAAAATGCCTTACATGCTATTTCTGTAGCTTCCATTTCAGGGGTTTTATTGGCAATCAAATTATTTTCAAGACTTTTATCATTAATGTCATAAAATCCTGTGGCCACTTTTCCATCGAAAGTGCAGATGTAATTTCCACGCAACATATGGTATTGTGCCGCATTATAGTTAATCGCAAAAGGCGCTACATCATCTGTTGCAATTAAACTCCTACCCCAACTTCTAAACGGTTGATCATAGCCTATCAAATCAATCAAAGTAGGATAAATATCAATCTGCTGTGCCAAATCAGTATCTGTTCCAACTAAACTACCATCTGATTTATATAACATGATTGGCACCGCACGTCTGTTAATCACTTTATTATATTCATCGTAATACACTTGATTAGGATGATCGGCAGTAATTACGAATATGGTATTATCAAACCAAGGTTCCTTTTTAGCAGCTTCAAAAAACTGCTTAAAAGCGTAATCCGTATAGCCCACGGGTTGATGCATTGGAACATGACCTTTGGGGAATTTATCCTTGTATTTTACAGGAATTTTGAATGGCTCATGAGACGATACTGTAAACACCGTGCTGAAAAAAGGTTGTTTTTTTTGATCCAAAGT
>JBARDR010000388.1:0-4159 GCA_049795335.1 Gelidibacter sp.
ATATTAATACCCACGAGGGTGGAACACATTTAGCGGGTTTTAGAAGAGGCTTAACACATACGCTTAAAAAGTATGCAGATGATTCAGGATTACTCAAAAATGTCAAATTCGAAATTGCAGGTGATGACTTCCGAGAAGGATTAACGGCAATTATTTCGGTAAAAGTTCAAGAGCCACAATTTGAAGGTCAAACAAAAACCAAATTGGGAAATAGAGAAGTTTCAGCTTCTGTAAGTCAAGCGGTTTCTGAAATGTTGACCAATTATTTGGAAGAGCATCCAGAGGACGCAAAAATAATTGTTCAAAAAGTAATTCTTGCAGCCCAAGCGCGCCACGCAGCTCAGAAAGCAAGAGAAATGGTTCAGCGTAAAACGGTTATGAGTCTTGGTGGATTACCTGGGAAGTTGAGTGATTGTTCCGAACAAGATCCAGTAAAATGTGAAGTGTTTCTAGTCGAGGGTGATTCGGCAGGGGGAACTGCCAAACAAGGTCGTGACAGAGAATTTCAGGCCATCCTACCATTGCGAGGTAAAATTTTGAACGTTGAAAAAGCAATGACACATCGTGTTTTTGAAAGTGAAGAGATCAAGAATATTTTTACTGCTTTGGGCGTTACCATTGGTACTGAAGAAGATAGTAAAGCGCTCAACCTTTCAAAATTACGTTACCATAAAGTAGTGATTATGTGTGATGCTGATATTGATGGTAGCCATATTGCTACATTAATTTTGACCTTCTTCTTTAGATATATGAAAGAATTGATTGAAAACGGTCATATATATATTGCAACGCCTCCTTTATATTTGATCAAAAAAGGCCAAAGAAAGGAATATGCTTGGAGTGATAAAGTACGTGATGATATCTCAGAACAATTTGGTGGAAGCGTAGGAATCCAACGTTATAAAGGTCTGGGAGAGATGAATGCCGAGCAGCTTTGGGATACGACCATGAATCCTGAATTCCGCACCTTGCGTCAAGTTCAAATTGACAATGGAGCAGAAGCCGATCGTGTGTTCTCAATGTTGATGGGTGATGACGTGCCACCACGTAGAGAATTTATTGAGAAAAATGCAATTTATGCAAAGATCGATGCCTAAAAGCAATTGATTTATAGATGATACTTTTAAAAAAACGCCTAAATTGTTAGGCGTTTTTTTTATGGCTATAGGTTTGGCGGATTATTAATTAGTGCGTCATTAAAGTACATGAAATCATTACGTTGTATTATTTATTGGGGAATTTGCATAAATTTACGGTGATTCTAATCTCCCTCAAAATGAGAAAGTTAATTGCTTGTATTATCATAATTGCCAGTGTGCAATTAAGTAAGGCGCAAGAGTTGGAAACTATTTTATTGGCTGCAGATGATGCGAGCTTCCTGACTCAAAACTACTTGAATCCTGCAATGAAGGGTTTAATGTTTAGTATGAATGTTGGTTGGGCAATCACAGCTAAGGTTCATGAAAAATTTGGTTTTGATATTACTATTGGCGTTAATGCGTCGTTTGTGCCCAATAATGCGAAAAACTTTGCGTTCGTGGCTAGCGATTATAAATATGTAAGCCTTCCCGATGGTGAAGCTCAATTGCCAACGGTTATGAGTGACAATGATGCCGAGGCTAGGGTAGATATCTCTGTGCCCAATGGAAACGGGACCTATCGAGTTGGAAGTTTTACAATGCCAGGGGCAATTACTAAAGACTTGCCTGTTAGTGCCGTGCCAGCACCAACGGTTCAGGTTGGGTTTGGCTTAGCTTTTAATACAGATATTAAAGCGCGTTTTGTGCCAAAATTGAATTTTGATGATGACCTGGAAGCTAGCCTATATGGCCTAGGCTTACAACATGATTTGACACAATATTTTGGACCAATTGAGAATTTGCCGTTCAGCATTTCTGTATTAGGTGCATTCACAAACATGAACGTGGGTTATGCCATTCTTGATGACGATCCTAATGATGATGTAGCGGTTACTAATGGGAAAGTCGATTTTAAAATGAACACATGGACCGTTCAGGCCTTGGCGTCTTTGGACTTTAAAATCATTACCTTATACGGGAGTGTAGGTTATAACAATGGCAAAACATCGGTAAAAATGAAAGGAGACTACGCTTTAACCTCTGATATTGAAGATGCTTATGGAAATCTGATTGGTACGACTCAAGAATCTATCAGCAATCCTCTAAATTTAGATTTTGAAGCCAATGGTATGAGTGCCACGTTAGGTACTAGGTTAAACTTAGGTGTCTTTAAAATATTTGCAGATTATACCTTCCAGAATTACAATACTGCAACTGTTGGGATTGCATTTAGCGTGAGATAATTGATTTTGCTAGATATTAATGCCGAAAGCTGAGGAGGAAATTACGTGCTTTATGCATTAAAAGCATTTTTATTCGTAATTTCGCTATCATTTTAAACATGAAGTTTCACATTAAAAAACATATAAAATTATGAAAGTTACAGTAGTTGGAGCAGGAGCCGTTGGAGCTAGCTGCGCAGAGTATATCGCCATCAAAAATTTTGCAAGCGAAGTTATTCTGTTGGATATTAAAGAAGGTTTTGCTGAAGGTAAAGCAATGGACTTGATGCAAACCGCTTCCTTAAATGGTTTTGACACAAAAATATCAGGAGTCACTAATGATTATTCTAAAACGGCAGAAAGTGATGTTTGTGTAATTACCTCTGGTATTCCTCGTAAACCAGGAATGACACGTGAGGAATTAATCGGGATCAACGCAGGTATTGTAAAAGAAGTGTCTTCAAGTTTAATTAAGTATTCTCCAAACACCATCCTTATCGTTGTCAGTAATCCGATGGATACGATGACATATTTGGTTCATAAATCGACTAATCTTCCAAAAAACAGAATTATTGGAATGGGTGGCGCATTGGATTCTGCACGTTTCAAATACAGATTGGCCGAAGCTCTTGGCGCACCAATAAGTGATGTTGACGGAATGGTGATTGGTGGTCATAGTGATACAGGAATGGTGCCTTTAACGCGTTTGGCGACGAGAAATAGTGTGCCTGTATCGGAGTTTTTATCTGAAGAGCGCTTAAGCCAAGTTTTGGAAGATACCAAAGTAGGTGGGGCAACTCTTACCAAATTATTAGGTACGTCAGCATGGTACGCTCCAGGTGCAGCGGTTAGTGGAATGGTTCAGGCGATTGCATGTGACCAAAAGAAAATGTTCCCGTGTTCAGTATTATTGGAAGGTGAATACGGATTGAATGATATCTGTATTGGTGCTCCAGTCATTTTGGGTCGTAACGGTATCGAAAAAATTGTAGAAATTGAATTGAGCGATGCTGAAAAAGCGCACATGACTGAAAGCGCTGATGGTGTTCGTAAGACTAATGATTTACTGTAATCAGTAAGTTATAAGTGCATAGAATTAAAGTGCCTAAAGTCAGAAATCATGATTTTAGGCACTTATTTCATTAATTTAAAACAAACAAAACCATGAAAAAAATACTGTTTATTACAATGTGCATCTTGAGCGTTTCCATGTTCGCTCAAAAGCAAATTGATGAAGGTGTCATCATTTCAAAGCAAGCGATGTCCAGTGATAATCCACAAATGAATGCGCAGTTGGCCATGTTGGGCGATATGATTTCAACTACTTATTTTAAGAATGAAAAATCCCGTTCTGAAACAAGTAGTCCAATGGCGGGAACGACAGTGTTTATTGCAGACAATGCCTCGAAAAAGGCGATGGTTTTAATGGACAATGCCATGATTGGTAAAAAATACATGGAATCAGATATTCAGCCATCAGAAGAGGACTTAAAGAATGTGACCATCGAAAAAACCAGTGAGAAAAAGACGGTGCTTGGCTATGAATGCACAAAGTACAATGTGACCATGAAAAAGGATGGTGCAGATGTGAAAATGGAAATTTACACTACCGATAAATTGAAAGCGATTTCTCAGCAAACTGCGGCACTTGGAAAGGATTTTACAGGATTTCCATTGTATATGACTGCAGCAGTTGCCCAACAAGGTATGACTTTGAATATGACTATTGAAGTTACAGAGATCAAGGCAGAAAAAGTATCTGACGATAAATTTAACTTGACGCCACCTGAGGGCTATTCAAAAGTGGATAATCTTCCAGGCATGTGAGACCATTTAAATACCATAATAATACTGAGG
>JBARDR010000389.1:0-1919 GCA_049795335.1 Gelidibacter sp.
CCAATACTCTCAATTCACGTCCTGCCTGGATAGCATAGGCTTTATTCACGCCATTAAATCCAAACGCAACATCTTCCAAGTCTTTTAAACGTTGGATATAAGAATCTAACACCTGACGTCTTGCGCCTGGTCTTGCGCCTGAAATAGCATCACATACCTGAACGATTGGTGCCAATAACGTGGTCATTTCAATTTCGTCGTGATGCGCTCCAATGGCGTTACAAACTTCAGGTTTTTCACCGTATTTTTCAGCCCATTGCATACCTAAAATAGCATGTGGTGTTTCCATATCGGCTTCTGAATCTGGCACTTTACCAATATCATGAAGTAATCCGGCACGTTTGGCAACTTTAGCATTTAAGCCCAATTCCGCTGCCATCACGCCACAAAGTTTAGCAACTTCACGTGAATGCTGTAATAAGTTTTGACCATAAGAAGAACGGTATTTCATACGTCCAACCAATTTGATCAACTCAGGATGCAATCCATGAATTCCCAAATCAATTACGGTACGTTTACCAACTTCAATAATCTCTTGTTCTATTTGCTTTTTCGTTTTTTCGACGACTTCTTCAATTTTAGCAGGATGGATTCTTCCATCCGTTACTAATTTATGAAGCGATAAACGTGCAACTTCACGCCTTACAGAATCAAAGCATGAAAGAATGATGGCTTCCGGGGTATCATCAACAATGATTTCAACACCTGTAGCGGCCTCTATCGCACGAATATTTCGTCCTTCACGTCCAATAATACGACCTTTAACATCATCGGATTCAATATTAAATACAGAAACGCAGTTATCAATCGCTTCTTCCGTACCGATACGCTGAATGGTATTAATAATAATTTTCTTGGCTTCCTGCTGTGCCGTAAGTTTCGCCTCCTCCAAAGTGTCCTGAATGTAGGCCATGGCATCAGACTTAGCTTCACTTTTTAGTGAATCTACCAACTGTGCTTTAGCATCTTCCGCAGACAATCCTGAAATAACTTCAAGTTGTTTTACTTGGTTTTTATGAGCCTTGTCAACTTCCTCTTTCTTCTTTTCTAAAAATTCCAATCGAAAATCGTAATCCTTAATTTTCTCTTCTATTTCTTGGGATAATTTCTTGTTTTTCGCCAATTCATTAGACACTTGAGATTCTTTGTCACGTGTTCTCTTTTCAGCTTCAGCTATTTTTCTATCACGGGCGAGAATAGTTTTCTCGTGTTCAGACTTCAACTCAATAAATTTCTCTTTTGCTTGTAAAAGCTTATCTTTTTTGGTGGTTTCACCTTCTGAATTCGCCTGTCTTAAAATGGAATTCGCTTCCTCCTTTGCATTTTGAATAAGCTTAGAAGCGTTGCTTCTTTCCAGTGTTTTTGCTACAATATATCCTAGTATTACGCCTAATACTACGCCACCAACAATTAATAAAATTGTGTTCGTATCCATGTTTAGTTTAGTTTAAAAAAAATTGAAAAATTCAAAATCCCATTAAAACGGGGCTAGCTCAACGACACACCTCTTTTGAAGCTGTGAAATTTAACCAAAAAAAAAGCCTACATCAGTTTCGAATTTTGTATAAACCCCTTAAAAACAAGTATAGGGCTAACAAGCTGATCAAAAATCTGCTCAAGGCAGCTCGATTTTACAACTTAAACTCACCCTTTTTAAAGAATTAACGTTGAGTTTATCAAAAAAAAATAACTAATGTAGGCAGTAACCTATTTATTTAAAAGAACGTTAAGAGCTTAAATGTGAATGAAGAAGATCGTCTAAAGCGGTTAATCTATTTTTGACATCTTCACTAACATTGTCTTTATCTATTGCTTTCTGTTCCACTTGAGACGCAAATTGTAAAGCGCACATGGCTAAAACATCTTGTTTGTCTCTAACGGAATAATTTTGCTCAAACTGATTAATCATAGCTTCAATA
>JBARDR010000390.1:0-3831 GCA_049795335.1 Gelidibacter sp.
ATCTACAGTTAAATATCTGCATATTATTTAATTCCAAAAAATTAAAATTCCCCGTCCGCCGACAGGCAGCCAAATTTCAATAAACAACACTCAAACACGATAGACCATATTGTTGCGGCATGGGGTTTATCCTTTAGAATTTTCCTCTTCAGAAGAGTTCCTGAAATCAACAATTTAAGATTGCTATAACAATCATTAGTGGTTTTATAGTTAAGTTTGAAATATTCCTAGCCAAACATCCAACGATAAGATGGGCCTATTTAGGAATAGACATCTCACTTTATGAATAAAAATCTACTTACTCTTATTTTTATTTCAATCAGCTGTCATTCCTTTTCCCAAATAAAAGGACGCATTGTTGATGAAAAAAACGAACCACTTCCATTTGTCAATATCTATGTGGAAAACACCTTCACAGGAACTACTAGTAATGATCAAGGTTACTATGAACTAAATCTTAATAAACCAGACACCTATACAATTGTCTTTCAGTTTTTAGGATATAAAACAGTAAAGAAAGACGTTGAGATAAAAAAATTCCCCTATCTGCTGGATGCTACGCTCGTTGAAGAGCAAATTTCACTAAATGAAGTGGTCATTATTTCCAATGAAAATCCTGCCGACATCATCATGAGAAAAGCTATCGCTGCCAGGAAAGTAAATTTAGAGAAAATAAATTCCTTTAAAGCCGATTTTTATTCTCGAGGTTTGATCAGAATAAAAAATGCACCAGAAAAGTTTTTTGGACAGGAACTCGACGAATTTATGGTGGGACTGGATTCGACACGCAGTGGGATTTTATATCTGTCAGAAACCATTTCGGAAATTGAATATAGGCGTCCAGATAAGCTGAAGGAGAAAATTATTGCGTCCAAAGTGAGTGGCGACAATAACGGTTTCAGTTTCAACACGGCAAGCGATTTAGATTACAATTTTTACAATAATACTATTGAATTGGGCAATCAAATCATTTCGCCAATTGCCGATTATGCTTTTAACTACTACAAATATAAATTGGAAGGTGCTTTTTATGATGATAGAGGCAACCTCATCAACAAAATCAAGGTAATTCCGAGACGTGAAAATGATCGGATTTTTTCTGGTGTCATCTATATCGTAGAAGACCAATGGACTATTTATGCTTTAGAACTTGGTATTACGGGTATTCAAGCTCAAATCCCGCCGGCTGAAATGATTACCCTTAAACAAAACTTCTCTTATTCCGACACCGATCATATTTGGGTGATGATTTCCCAAGGCATGGATTTCAGCTATTCGCTTTTCGGCTTTAAAGGCAATGGACGCTTTACGGCCGTATACAGCAATTACAACTTCAATACTGAAATCACAAAAAAGCACTTTGGCAAGGAGATTTTATCCTTTGCGAATGAGGCCAATAAAAAAGATTCAACCTATTGGAAAAGCATCCGACCTGTCCCTTTAACCGACGAAGAAATCGGCGATTACTTATTGAAAGACAGTGTCCAAAAAGTTAGGGAATCAAAACCTTATCTGGACTCTATTGATGTGAAGAACAATAAATTCAAAATCTCAAAAATCCTTTTTGGCTATAGTCATCGTAATTCTTTTGAAGATTGGTATGTTGGCTATAGCTCTCCCCTCTCCGACTTTCAATTTAACACCGTTCAAGGTTACAACTCTAAGTTGAGCTTTTACTTTAGAAATAATATCGATAAATTCCGTCGTTTTTTCTCAGCCAATGCTTCTTTGCAATATGGGATTTCAGATGAACGCTTAAGAGGAACAGCATCTTTAACGTACAAATTCAACAACATCACAAAACCACTTCTGACGGTTTCTGGAGGCATTGAAACGCAGCAATTTAATGAAGCGCAGCCTATTTCGGCATTGGTCAATTCTATAAGCTCCTTGTTGTTTGAAAACAACTTCATGAAAATTTATGATAAAAGCTTCGCACAAGTTGGCTATTCTCAAGAAATCACCAATGGTATCAATATATTCAGCACGGCAGCTTTTGAACTTCGGAAAGCCTTAATAAACACGACTGATCAAGTAATTTTCAATGAAAAAAACGATGTTTATACAAGTAACGATCCTCGCAATCCCATCGCTTACGGAATTCCAGCTTTTGACACCCATAACGTAATAAAATTTAAATTGAATGCACGGTTTAATTTTGATCAGGAATATTTGAGCTATCCCGACAGCAAAATCAATATTCCCAACAGCAAATACCCAACACTTTATTTGGGTTATGAAAAAGGATTGGCCGCTTCAGAAAGCAGGTATAATTTTGACCAACTTAAAGCGCGAGTAACACAAAGTTTTAATATTGGAAATAAAGGAGATTTCAAATACAATCTGAAAGCAGGAACATTTTTTAACGCCGATGATATTGCCTTTATGGATTATTTCCATCCGAACGGCAACCAAACGCATTTAGGCGCCTCAAGCACTTATCTTAATGTTTTCAACAATTTACCTTACTATGCTTTAAGCACAAATACTTCATATCTGGAAATGCACGCCGAGCATGACTTTAAAGGTTTTCTTTTAAGTCGCGTGCCATTATTGAACCAACTCAATTATAATTTGGTCATTGGCGCCCATGCCTTTGCCATCGAAAACCAAAAACCTTATCAAGAAATTTCCGTTGGAATCGACAATATTGGCTTTAAGAAATTCAGATTCTTACGTGTAGATTATGTGCGCTCCTACCAAAACGGCTATCAAGGCGATGCGGTAATATTCGGATTGAAGTTTTTGAATATTATTGAATAGATGATTTTTAGACACTAATTTCACCAAGGAATTCTCATAATGACGTCTCCATCATTTGAAATTTGACAAACGATTACAAGAATAAAAAAACTAAAAATACTTTTCTGTTTGAATGAGTTCGTCCAAACTAAATCCTAAGTGAATAAAGAATTTTAGACGTTTTATACAGACTGAAGCCTAATGCATTCGTTAAGTTTATCGCAAATAATTTACGCCTGCTTTTTGGGAAATGAGTGAATTTATGAAAATTAGTGAAATTCGCGTCTAAAAAGATTTCATTAGTTTTTATCCTCCAGAAGCGGGACAAATCGAAATTCTCCATACTCATGCTTTTCAAAATCCTTTGGCCCTTTTCTGATGAATAAGGTCATGGTCTGTACATTTTCCCCCACAGGAATTACCAATCGCCCCCCAATTTTAAGTTGACTCATCAAAGGGGTTGGCACAAAAGGCGCACCTGCAGTTACGATAATACTGTCAAAAGGCGCTTCTTCCTGTAACCCTTTATAGCCATCACCAAAAACGAGTTTTTTAGGACGATAGCCCAACTTAGGCAAAAACTTAGTTGTCAGTTTAAAGAGCTCTAATTGGCGCTCAATGCTGAATACTTTTGCCCCTAATTCGCATAAAACAGCGGTTTGATAACCACTTCCGGTGCCAATTTCAAGGACATTATCTCCAGGTTTAATCTGCATGAGCTCCGTTTGAAATGCCACCGTATAAGGTTGTGAAATCGTTTGGTCAGCAGCAATAGGAAAAGCCTTGTCTTGATACGCATGATCCAAAAAACTGGAATCCATAAATAAGTGCCTCGGAATTTTACCGATCGCACTAAGCACCTTTTCATCAGTAATCCCTTTATCCCTTACAATGCCAACAAGTTGCTGGCGCATGCCCTTATGTTTAAACGTATCTTTCAAAGCGGTAGTGAGTTTAAGGCAAAATTAGCCAAACAAAAGGAAGCTACAAGGAATATCATGAGATGTTTTTGAGCTATATCCACATGCTGAACAATCGTAATTAATGAAGGCGCCTTTTAATCATCAAGTCCAACTTGAAAATCAAAAA
>JBARDR010000391.1:0-1841 GCA_049795335.1 Gelidibacter sp.
CTAGGATGCCATAATCTGTAATCATCAAGTCGTTTCGTGGCGTGCTTAACTCCATAATTTCATCTGGTCCAGATTTACAATTTGTGGTTAATATGGGCAGACCACAGGCCATTGCCTCTAATATTACATTCGGAAATCCCTCGTGGTTCGAACCAAATATAAATAAGTCGGCAGCTTTTAAATACTGATATGGGTTCGCATCAAAACCCATTAAGAATACTTGTTCTTTTATATTTAAACTTTCAATAAGTTCCTCTAATTCTTCTCGTAAACCTCCGACACCAAAAATATATAGTCTTAAATTAAAATGATTTACTTTATGAATAGCTCCAATTAACAACTTATGATTTTTGCCTTCATCTAAACGTCCGATGGTAATGATGTTGAAATTAGATTCATCGAAAAATGATTGAATGGGTAAAATCCTGTCTATTTTAGATAAATCAATAGGATTGTGTATTACCTTCATTATTTCACGCGGCACATTAAAATTATGTACCAGATCCTCTGCGTTGCCGTAAGAATTTGAAATAACGACATCTGACTTTTTATAAAGTGACTTTATCAGCATTTTATTGAAGGTAGACTGAAAACCTTTATAACTATATTGTAAGCTTGGATATGCTCTCTCGTTAGTGATGACTTTAAATTTGTGGTTGGTCAATGTGTTAGCCAAAATATTTATAAATGAGGGTCTGGTTAAAAAACTAAGACTATGTGTGATTTTTAGCTTTTTTACTAATCTTGAATATTTATAGGCTAACAAAGGAATTTTCAATGCTTTTTTATAGCCACTTTCATAGCTTTTGGATTTATCAATATAGTATATCTCTAATCCATGTGGTAAATCATATTCAATTGTGCCATTCATCAGTATTAAATATGTTTCAATATTATTTTTAATACAGAAATATGTAAGATACGATACAACTCTTTCAGCACCTCCACCAGCTAATGAATATATTAATATACCAAGTCTCATTTATGATTTTATTTTTAGCAACATCTAAAAGTCTATATTTTAGGTATAGTAAGATATGTGTTTTTAAGAATTAAAGTGAAAAAATAAATTAGGGTATCTTATTTGAGATTTTTCTTTTTTCGTAAACTTGTATAAAAAGGGTCTCATATTGTTTAATTATGGTTTTGCTACTATATTTTTTATTAACTGAGGCACTAACGTCTACAGGATTAAATGGATAATTTTTATGTAATATTTCTAATGCCTCAATAAATTGGTCAATGTTTTCAACTATCTTTCCATTTACATTTTGAATAATAATTTCATTAATACCCCCAGGTGCATTAAAAGCTACGACCGGCGTACCAACCATGCAACTTTCAATGACCGCATTAGGAAATCCTTCCACATAAGATCCTTGTAAATATATATCATTCTTTGATAGGTACTTTGCAACTTCTTTTGTAAATGGAATATGAGTAATCTTATCTTTGAGATTGTATTTTTCAATTAAATGAAAAATCGCTTCCTCTTGTTTTCCACTACCTATTAATGTATAATGAAAGGGGAAGCTTAGTTTTGATAAAACTTTAAGAATTCTGGGATGACCTTTTTCTAAATCAAATCTAGCAACAGTAATAAAATTTATGGGGTTATTTTTTTTATGGGATCCTTTAACTGTAAAATCATCTGTTATAGGATTATTTATGACTATTAATTTTTCATTCTTAATGTTATAATTTTTTTTAAAATCATCTAACATATCTTGGGATTGACAAATAACTCTTTCAAAAAAATTGAACCTTTTGTCAGAAATGAAACCTAATGGGTTGAACTTGCTGTTTTTACCGAACGTAGCAAGTACGCTTAGAACATTTAC
>JBARDR010000392.1:0-2505 GCA_049795335.1 Gelidibacter sp.
TAGAATATTTAGAACATATCTCCCCGCAACAAATGCATCTCTTTCATTTAAAGGAAAAGGACATGCAGTTGATTGCCATCAAACTTAAGATTGATACCGTCGATTTGACCACTACTGAAGGTTATGATTGGTTCAGAAATAACCTGTTATCTGATGATGTTGAATTTTTAACGGCAAATAAAACCTATTCAGATGATAAAGCACTAGATAAGTTTAAGCTTATCCAACAAGGAGGTGTGATTACCAAAGGTAATTTATACAAGTATTTTGAGAAGTTGGTTGGGAAGTAAAGTTGGAAGCAAAAAGCACGGAGCGTGAAGTGGTTGCTTCATTATTCGAGATTATGAGTTCGATATTCAATATTCAACAATTGCATTATTTAAAAATAATTAAATAAGCTGGGATCATGGATTGTGCAGTTAGGAAAGTTGAGGATTCAGGTTTGCCATTAGTTTCATTAAAGCATAAATCAAAAAACTCCTTCCCTTGGTCATTGCGCTTGTCAAAATGAAGGGAAGGTGGATTCAATTCCAGAAAAGGAACTGAAGACGGAAGGGCTGAAATCTAAATTCACAACTCATCTTACTAAACGTTCTCGCTTCACCAATGCAATCAACCCACATTCTAAAAGCGCAGCGGTCTAAGTTCTACCCTCTACGTTCTAAACACTTACTCATAGCGCAAGGACTCCACTGGGTCCAATTTGGCGGCCTTTACCGCAGGAAGCAAACCTGCAACCACAGCAACTATAAAAGCGATGGTAAATGCACTAAACATCGCCAGCCATGGTGTGGAGAATTGAAACTTCGCCGCGGCAGAAACACCGTACCCAATAAGGACGCCTAAAATAATTCCCAATATCCCACCCAATTGTCCAATGATAATGGCTTCCATGAAAAATTGTGTGGCTATGGTTTTATTTTTGGCTCCTAAAGCTTTGCGCACGCCAATCTCGCGTGTTCGTTCGGTCACCGATACAAACAGAATATTCATTAACGCAATCGAAGATCCTAGGATGGTAATCATACTGATGATCCATGCCGCCACATAAAGATAGCCTGTAATGGAACCAATTCGGTTGATCAGATCGTCACTACGCTCCAATCCAAAGTCATTTTCCTCAATAGGGTTCAAGTTTCTAATATTTCTAAAGGTCAAAATAGCATCATCCTGTGCGCCTTCCAACATGTCCTTGTTCTCGGTCTTCACACTCAAGCTGTAGTTGATATTGGGACTTGTAAATAGGGTTCTTGCTTTTTGAATGGGAATCATCATGCGTAAATCTTGATTATTTCCAAAGCTGGAGCCTTTGGCCTTTAAAACGCCAATCACTTTAAATTTGGCACCTCTAACACTTATGGTTTGTCCTATTGGATTAACATCCTTTAAAATGGCTTTTGCTAAATCACTACCAATAACACAAAGGCTACTGCTATTTTCGATATCAAAAAAATTGAATTCACGTCCTTCGCTCACTTCCAAACCGGAATTTTGAATGTAATACTGATTAACCCCCAAAACCATGACTTCAGGATCGGTTTTTTTATTTTCGAACTTTACTTCAGCCGTTTGTGTACCTACAAAGGAAGCCGATACTTGAGTAAAAGGGAACTTATATTTATCTTCAAAATCCTTGACATTGCGATAACTAATAATTGGATTGATCTTTTGAACCTCCTTACCACTTTGACGTTGCGTATTAAATTCATAACGCTGAATGTTAAAGGTATTGGCACCCATAGATGAGAAATCGCTTGAAATAGTATTCTCCAAAGCCGAAACTGCACTCAATATCCCCACTAATGCCGTGATGCCAATAGCGATTATCAAAATGGTTAAAATGGTTCGGAGCAGTTGACTGCGAATGGAATTGAAGGCAATTCTAATATTCTCTTTAAATAATGAAAACATAAATGATGGGTGTTCTTGTTAAGGTTGAATGTTTATAAGACGATGAACAGTCACTAAAGTTACTATAAATTTGAAATATGTGTTCAAGAAATTTTTAAGATGCAAAGAACCTCTAGATATCTCCGTTTTTTCTGTGAAGTTCTGTGATTTGTCTTCAAACATTGAAAATGAAATTAATCAGCACAATATGCTGCCTAATTCATTGTTCAATTTCCTATAATTATGATATTTTTGCAGAAGTAAAATAAAAAACCAAGTTTGACTTTTTTATAAAACAGTCTAGCTTTTAATTTGAGATTCCTGCCTTCGCAGGAAATTGATATGGCAAAAAAACCAAGCATCCCAAAAGGGACAAGAGATTTCAATCCGGAAGAAGTTGCAAAACGTAACCATATTTTTAATATCATTCGTCAGAATTTTGAACGTTTCGGATTTCAGCCCATCGAAACCCCAAGCTTTGAAAATTCAGAAACCTTAATGGGCAAGTATGGCGATGAAGGCGATCGTCTGATTTTTAAGATTCTGAATTCTGGAGACTTTTTGAGTAAAGCTGATCAAAATGCTTACGAGACAAAGGATTCTAATAAGATAACC
>JBARDR010000393.1:0-6463 GCA_049795335.1 Gelidibacter sp.
TAAAAACGGAAGGACAGATACAAACCGATGTTGATGTTATCATTTCGGCCTGCCAAAAAATGGCATCCACAAGAACCGGCGCCTTGATTGTATTGGAGCGCAATAACAATCTCGACTTTTTGACCAGTTCAGGCGATGCGATGAATATTGCCGTAACCCAGCCTATCATTGAAAGTATCTTTTTTAAAAATAGCCCGCTCCATGATGGCGCCATTATAATTGCCGACAATATAGTAAAAGCCACACGGGTTATTCTACCGATAAGTAGTGATCGAAATATCCCACAACGCTTTGGATTACGTCATAGAGCAGCAGTTGGGATTACGGAAAAAACAGATGCGTTGGCTATCGCTGTGAGTGAAGAAACAGGACAGATTTCCTATATAAAAAATGGTGAATTTGTCATGTTTAAGGACAACGCCGAACTCATTGCAATGATCAAAAAGGATTTGAACTAACAGATATGGTCGGAATTGTAATAATGCACTTTCTAAAAATAAACTAAACAGTTTCTTGTTTCAGAAACTGCACCTCGTACAAGTTTCTGTAATAACCATCTTTATTTTGAAGTAATTCCTTGTGAGTGCCTTGTTCCACAATTTGACCGGCATCCATAACAATAATATTATCTGCCCTTTGAATGGTTGCCAAACGGTGCGCAATGACAATAGACGTTCGGTCTTTGGTGATTTTATCAGTGGCAACTTGCATCAAATGTTCAGAATAGGAATCTACAGAGGACGTCGCTTCATCCAAAACCAAGATGCTCGGATTGGTGACGTAAGCCCTCAAAAAAGAAATCAATTGGCGTTGGCCAGAAGAAAGCATGACACCGCGTTCTTTCACATTATAATGATAGCCGTTAGGCAAGCTCATAATAAATTCATGAATGCCGATATCCTTGGCCGCTTGTTGCACTTGGGCTTCAGTAATGTTTGGATTGTTGAGCGTAATGTTGTTCAAAATGGTATCTGCAAAAAGAAAAACATCTTGAAGCACAACCGAAATTTGAGCTCTCAAGGATTTTAAGCTCAAATCCTTAATATTAATACCATCAATAAAAATACTTCCTTTTTGGATGTCGTAGAAACGGTTCAATAAATTGATAATAGTCGATTTTCCCGCTCCTGTTGCGCCAACTATTGCGATGGTTTGCCCCGGTTTTACTTCAAAGGAAATACCTTTTAAAACTTCTTCATCGTCGATATATGAAAAGTGAACCTTCTCAAATTTGATATCTCCATTAAATTCTGGAGCTTCAATTTGTCCCGAATCATCAATCTGTGAGGTGGTATCCAAAACCTCAAAAACACGATTGGCCGCAACAATCCCCATTTGAAAAGTGTTGAATCTGTTGGCAATTTGGTTTAAAGGCCTGAACAACATAGGAATCATCATAATAAAGGCAAACAAATCGCCTTGAGAAGCTAAATTATCTGAAAGGACATTAAGTCCGCCATACCACACCACCACGCCAAGGGTCAACGACGATAAAAACTCAGCAATTGGAAAGAACACAGAGTTATACCATACGGTTTTCAACCAGCCTTTTCGATGTCGGGCATTAATTTCATTAAATTTTCGATACTCGGTTTCCTCTCTGGTAAAAAGTTGGAGAATCTTCATTCCTGTCACACGTTCCTGAACAAAAGAGTTAAGATTGGAAACTTCATTACGCACATCCTCAAAAGCAACTTTCATATATTTCTGGAATATGGCAGTAGCAAAAAGCACAATCGGCAAGGTCAAAAACACTAAAACACTGAGCTTCCAATTCATATAAATCATGACACCACCAACGACCAACATCTTAAGGATATCACTAAAAATCATAAAAAGACCTTCTCCAAAAATATCCGAAATACGTTCCATATCGGTAACCGTCCGTGTAATCAAAACACCAACCGAAGAGTTATCAAAATATTTCATCTTGAAACTCATGATATGTTTGAACAGTTTAACCCTAATGTCCTTAACCACGGATTGCCCCAACCAGCTCGAATAATAGATAAAAAGCAACTGGCATACAACCTCTAAAACCAACAGCGCAATCATGATAATGATGTAGTACATAAACCCATCATATTCTCGAAGTTCGATATGTTTGTCGATAGCCTGCTGTAAGACATAAGGTCGCATAGCACCAAAAACGGCCAGACCTATAACAAATACCAAAGTCAAAGTAAAGACCAACTTATACGGCTTAATGTATTGCATTAAGCGGTTGAAGAGATTCTTATCATAAACTTTGGCTTTCTTTTTAGCACTCATATTATATAGCGTTAAAAATTGTATTTGGATATTGAATATCCATTAAATATAATCCTTGTGGCGGCACAGAATACCCTGCTTCGCTCCTATCTTTTGATTTGATAATGTCATGTAGTTTCTCAACCTCAAGCTTACCAAGCCCGATGTTAACCATGGTGCCAACAATAGCACGCACCATATTTCGCAAAAAACGATCGGCGGTAATCACAAAGGTCAGCTCTGTATCATTTAAAACCCAATAAGCTTCCTTAATATCACAAAAATGTGTTTTCACGTCCGTATTGCTTTTTGAAAAGCATTCAAAATCTTTATACTGCTTTAAAATCTCACAGGCTTTATTCATTTTATCAACATCTAAAGACAGATGGATTTTATAGGCAAAATCATGCGTAAAAACATTTTTTGTGTTAGAAATGCGATAGTGATAAGTTCTGCTCAATGCATTAAATCGGGCATGGGCCTTATCTCTCACTTCAAAAATACGATGGACGGCAATGTCATGCGGCAAAAACCAATTGATTTTAAAGATTAAAGTTTCAATATCAAAAGCTTCATCCATATCAAAATGTGCAAACATTTGAGAGGCATGGACACCAGTATCGGTACGCCCCGCGCCCATCACTTTTATGGGAACCCTTAATAATGTAGATAATGCATGCTCCAAAACCTGCTGCACCGAAGCGGCATTTGGTTGCCGCTGCCACCCATGATAGGCTTTTCCGTTATATGACAATTCGATAAAATATCTCAATGGGTTTCTTTTGGTGGTAATATGTTATTTTTGCTAATGGCAAAGATACTTAGATTTCCGTTTTAAAACCTCTCTGGTTTTCAAAACCTGAGAGGTTTGCGTCCAAAAACTTTTAATATTACTAAAACTCCTTCACTTGAAAAAAATCCTACTCCTATCAGATACCCATAGTTATATTGATGACGATATTCTAAAATACGTTCAACAAGCCGATGAAGTTTGGCATGCTGGAGATATTGGTAACCTCAGCGTCACTGATACCATAAAAAAAATCAAACCTTTAAGAGCAGTTTATGGCAACATTGATGATACCAAAGCCCGAATGGAATTCCCCGAGAACAATCGATTTATGTGCGAAGGGGTCGATGTTTTGATCACGCATATTGGCGGATATCCTGGGAAATATAGTCCGCGGATTAGAGAAACAATTTATCAAAATCCGCCGAAACTTTTTATTTGTGGCCATTCACATATCCTTAAAGTGATGCCCGATAAAAAACTAAATTTGCTTCACATGAATCCTGGCGCCATTGGGAAACACGGATTTCATAACGTAAGAACCTTGTTGCGTTTTACTATTGATGGTCCTAAGATTGATAATCTGGAGGTTATTGAGTTTAAGAAGTAGTTAATCAAAGATTATTTTAACCATTCCAATGTGCTTTTAACAATAAAAAAACCCGAGATCTTCACCTCGGGTTTACGCACTAAATAAATTAAGATAATAGGTTTATCGCAATCGATCGACAGATTTTACAAGATCTTCATCCTTTTTAATGGCCTTATTGGCTAACACCAAAAACACGATAGAAAAAATAGGAATAAAAATCCCAACGCCTTTCTCAGAGATTTCCGTCTCTCCAGACGTCATTAGCAACAGATACAGGAATAATCCTAGTAAAATAAAGTTCAATATGATATTCAGTCGTCCCAACACAAATTGGAACTTCCTGTTTTTATAATTAAAAATAGAAATCAAAGATAACGCAGCCGACCCAAAAAACATAGCCAAATACAACATATCATCTGTAGCAAAAACGGGCACGTCATTTGCATTGGTCCACAAATAAAATACAAATATCAGGCCCCCAGAAAAAACAGCTGCAATGAGTAAATAAACGGTTTGAATACGCTGTAACATGAATTAATGTAAAGAATTAAAGCCCAAAATTAGCAGTTTCTTTTTAAACATACTCCTATTTTTAAAATAAATTTGTATTATTGCATTAACAATTCATTACCAACAGAGTGATAGGCTGTTAAATCTTCAAAGTTACATTCGGTTTTTTCCTCATACTTAATATCTGAATAAGTTTCGGAACGGATCCAATTTCAATTTTATAATAATATTCATAAACATACATGTTTGAAATTTCGCAATTAAAGGAAAAGAAGCTTTCCGAATTACAGGAAATAGCTCAAAAATTAAATGTACCTAAGTATCGTACGCTTAAAAAATTAGATTTGGTCTACCAAATCTTAGATTTACAAGCTGCAAATCCGGAGGTAGTTAAAGCAGAAATCGCTCCAGCGGCTGATATTAAATCCGAAACACCAATAGCTACAAAGACGCCGCTGAAGAAAAAAAGAGAGCGTGTTGAAAAGAAACCTACTCCTGCTCAAGCTCCATTACAAACACAACAAAAAATGGATTTGCCCGAGGTTAGAACTGAAGCAAAAGCGATAACTCCAGCAGCAGCGACCTCTACAACCCCAGCACCATCACCAGTATCCCCAAAAGAAGATGCATCCGATTCTAAAAAAGTATCAACTCCAGTCAAAAAAGTAGAGCATCGAGAAAAAAAACAGTTTACTCCTAAGGAAAAAGACAACACCAACAAAGCTCAAATTAAAGACCATAAACCCCAGCCAAAAGACAATAGAACTCAACACTCTAATGACACTAATGGGAATAAGTCCAACCCCAAAGACAATAGAGACAACAATAACCGTGACAACAGTGCTCACGCATCCTCTAAAGTAAATAATGGCAATAAAGACAGTAGAAATCGGTACAGAGAGCCAGATTTTGAATTTGATGCCATTATCGAAAGCGAAGGCGTCCTAGACATAATGCAAGACGGTTACGGCTTTTTACGTTCCTCAGATTATAATTACCTATCATCGCCTGACGATATTTATGTATCACAGTCACAAATCAGATTATTCGGCCTAAAAACGGGAGATACCGTTCTTGGACATGTGAGACCTCCGAAAGAAGGTGAAAAATACTTCCCTTTAATTAAGGTCAGTAGAATTAATGGACAAAAACCTGAAGTAGTAAGAGACCGCGTATCATTTGAACATTTAACGCCATTATTTCCTCAGGAAAAATTCAACCTAGCTGATAAACAGAGCACCATTTCTACACGTATCATGGATTTGTTCTCTCCTATCGGAAAAGGACAACGTGGTATGATCGTATCACAACCAAAAACGGGTAAAACGATGCTCTTGAAGGATGTTGCGAATGCGATTGCTGCAAACCATCCTGAAGTATATCAAATGATCCTATTGATTGACGAACGTCCTGAAGAGGTTACCGATATGCAACGTAATGTTCGGGGAGAAGTAATTGCTTCAACATTTGATAAAGAAGCGCATGAACACGTTAAAATAGCCAATATTGTTTTAGAAAAAGCAAAACGCTTGGTTGAATGTGGTCATGACGTTGTTATCCTTTTAGATTCCATTACACGTTTGGCCCGCGCCTACAATACCGTTCAACCAGCCTCTGGTAAAATATTGAGTGGTGGTGTTGATGCCAACGCCTTACACAAACCAAAACGTTTCTTTGGTGCGGCACGTAATATCGAAAACGGCGGATCTTTGACCATTATTGCTACAGCATTAACTGAGACAGGCTCTAAAATGGACGAAGTGATCTTTGAAGAATTTAAAGGAACAGGTAACATGGAACTACAATTGGATAGAAAAATATCTAACCGTCGTATCTTCCCTGCTATCGATTTAACCTCTTCAAGCACACGTAGAGATGATTTGTTATTGGATGAAAATACGATTCAGAGAATGTGGGTAATGCGTAAATACCTTGCAGACATGAATCCTGTGGAAGCCATGGAATTCATCAACGACCGATTCAAAAAGACCAGAAACAACGAAGAGTTTTTATTATCAATGAATGGATAATAAATGATTCGGTTCTAAAATAAAAGAAGCCCCAAGTTTATATAACTTGGGGCTTTTTTTATCATAAGACCTTAGTTTCTAATCCTACAATTATATCGTCTTTTCTAGACTAAGTCGCTTCATAATTAATTGAGGAAAGCATATAACCAATTGTCAACTAAAAGCCTCAAGACCAAAAAAAGTTTTATGATAGATTCCACTAAGCGGGTTTTAATTTTATTTAATTTTAAAAATAAGGTAATAGAATAGGAAAGTATAACAATATAAGTGATTTACAGTAGAGAATAGTAA
>JBARDR010000394.1:0-4638 GCA_049795335.1 Gelidibacter sp.
TCGCCACGCTGTGGCTGGTCTGTTTTTGGACACGGATGGCACAGATTACGCGGATTCAAAACACAATCCAAATCTCTAATGTTTTATGAAGCCAGTCTTAATACTTAATACTAACAGCGAAGCGCTCTCAAAGCTATTTACATTTTGATATGTCACGAACCACGTCTATAATCTATGTTGTAATAATGAAGCGGTCTAAACTCTATTTTTCCTAATCATCTTCCTCTTCAAAAATCACAATGTCGGCGTCAAATTCCGCATCCTTAAACTCATTTCTACTGATCCAATATTCAGAGGTGGTCATGCTATAAGAATTATCTCCGGTTGGTTTTAATTCCCAAACAATAGCTTCAGCTTCATCAAAAGCTTCTTTTCCTGACAATTGTTCAGAGTATAGGCGTTTTATGACGTTGTTATTGGCCAAAGTTTTTTCGAGTATTTTTAAAACGACCTCTTTGGTGATATCTGTATTGGGTGAAATCTCAAACTCAATGATGGTTGCCTTTGCGTTTGGAAATGTGCCATTGTAAGCTTTGTGTAGTAATTGATTGATATTGAAAAGCTCATGGTGCAATGAAATGTCGCGATATTCTTCTGATATCTTATCCAGTAACATGTCATGCGACATCTGGTCGATTTGTCCTTCGTTTAGATGTTCAGACAATTTATAATCCAAAATTATGGCTGCCGCTTCATGGCCTTCAAAATCAGAGATGGCCATAAAGAGAAGTTCTTTCAGTTCTTCAGGTTTTGAGTCTTTGCCATCTGGAAAGCCGAAGCGTTCCAGAAGTTCGATATAATCGGCATTGGTCCATGCCTCCTTAAATTCTTCAACAGTTTTAACACTGTTAATAATGATATGATAAGTCATAGTTCTTTCTTTTTTAATTCAAATAAATCTGTTCTGCGATCCTTTAAATTTCGGACACTTCCAAATTGGTTCAACTCCCTTAATTGGTCGATGTCCACATCCGCAATTAGGATCATTTCAGCGTTTGGTGTGGCTTCTGCCTTGATTCCGTTAGTTGGAAAGGCAAAGTCACAAGGTGTAAATACCATGGATTGTGCGTATTGAATGTCCATGTTTTCAACATTTGGCAAATTACCCACACTTCCTGCTATGGCGACATAACATTCATTTTCAATGGCTCTCGCTTGTGCACAATGACGCACACGGGAAAATCCATTTTGGGTATCGGTTAAAAACGGCACAAACAGGATGTCCATACCGTCATCGGCCAGAATACGGCTCAGTTCAGGAAACTCAACATCATAGCAAATAAGGACGCCTATTTTACCACAATCGGTGTCAAACGTTTGGAGCTTGTTGCCCCCGACCATGCCCCACACTTTAGCTTCATCTGGCGTGATGTGCAGTTTTTCAAAACGTTCGTTACTCCCATCACGTCGGCATAAATATCCCACATTATAAAGTTTATTGTCGACAATCTCAGGCATACTGCCGGTAATGATATTGATGTTGTACGAAATAGCCAATTTTGAAAACCGTTGTACCATTTCCTCGGTATGTTTTGCCAATTCCCGGATGGCTTGGGCGGTCGATAAATGATTGGTTCCTGCCATTAATGGCGCATTGAAAAATTCTGGAAACAAAGCAAAATCACTTCGATATCCAGAAACGGAATCAATAAAAAATTCTGCTTGCTGCATCATTTCGTCCATATCTTTATACAATCGCATTTGCCATTGTACCAAGCCCAAACGCACAATCTTTTTGATGGTGGTGGCCTTTTTTGATTTTTTCTCGTAATAGATATTGTCCCATTCCAACAACACCGCATAGTCCTTGGATGAGGCATCGCCTTCTAAATAGTTCTTCAGAATTCTGGTGGGATGAAAATCATTGGAGATTTGAAAGTTAAGCACCGGATCATGGATTTCTTTACGACGTACCTTGTCGATATATTCCTTAGGCGATAGCTTGTCGGCATACTTATGATAGTTAGGAATACGACCGCCAAAGGCCAAGCCTCTTAGGTTTAAACGTTCGCACAATTCTTTTCGGTAGTCATAAAGACGGCGTCCCAATCGCAACCCTCTGTATTCGGGCTTGATGAACACGTCAATGCCATACATAACGTCGCCATCATTGGTATGGGTGCTAAAGGTGTAATTGCCGGTAATATCGCTGTAGGTGTGATTATCCTCAAATTTGTTATAATCCACAATGATGCTTAAGGCGCATCCTGCAATATTCCCGTTGATTTTAATCACCACTTGGCCTTCGGGAAATTTATCGATCAACTTCTTAATCTGGCCTTCCCGCCAGAAAGCATCGGGCATTGTGGTATAGGACGCAATCATGGCCTCCTTAAGTTCCTGATAATCTTCCAGATTTAAATAATTTAATTCGATATTGTCAATTTCTTCCATGGTCATTCAATTTTTACTGATCGTGTGATTGCGGATAATCCTATGGATTATTCCTTTTAAAATACTATTTCAAGGCTTTGATGCCTTCATAAGCAACTATGGCCACCGCATTGGCAAGGTTTAAACTGCGGACATGTTCACTGAACAACGGGATTTTATACAATTGTTCTTGATGTGCTTCAATAATGTCTTTGGATAACCCCACCGATTCCTTTCCGAATATCACAAAGAGATCCTCTTCAAATGGAATGTCCCAATAGTCTTTAGTGCCATGACTTGATAAAAACGCCATTTTCTTATCTTGATGTTGTGTAAAAAATTCAGCTACATTTTCATAGGTGCTGATGTTGACATGTGGCCAATAATCCAGTCCGGCACGTTTAAGGCGGGCATCGGTTATTTCAAATCCGAAAGGTTTTACCAAATGCAAATGGGAACCGGAAGCGAGGGCCAATCGGCCAATATTACCGGTGTTATTTGGGATTTCGGGTTCGATTAGTACAATGTTTAAGGGCATATTAAAGATTTATATTTTTGCAGTCTACAGCAGTTAAAGGGAATTTTTCATCAAATGTAATTTTGGCACCTTTTTTAAAAACAGTGGTATGTTGTCCCTCTTCTTCTACATCGCCATAACCTTGCAGTAACGTATTTCCTTTTTTTAGAAAAATAAGTTCTCGTTTTGATGTGATGCCTTCGGATTCAAAATCATAATCGGCAAATAAAGTATCGCCTTTTAGGATACCTTCGAAGGATCCATGACTACCATCTTTTTCATAAAGATTAATGACCATTTTGCCAGTAACAAGCGTTTTGTTTTCCTTCAACATGAGCTTAATGGTATCCTTGTTTTTGGCATACCAAAAGCATTGTTCTTCAATTTTGGAGAGGGTGGCTTTGTTTTGATTCTCCATGTCAATAGTTTCTACGTTTTCTTTGGTCGTTTCTTTACAGGAAATTCCCACTAAAACCAATGTTGCCACAACTATATTTAAGAATGTTTTCATGATTTAAAGAGTTGTTATGTGATATTTATCAACCAAAAAGAAACCTATTCGTAAAGATATGAATAGGTTTCTTATTGAAATACTTCCAAAAATTAATTTTTAGATATCTTATTGACTACAGACTTTTCTCCGATAACTCCCACGATTTCCGCTTCATTTTTATGAAATGATAAGGTACGGAAAATAGGTGTAATTTATATTAAGATTATCTTAAAGTTTTAGGACGGAGGTGGTCATTCAGAGGTTTCACGCCTTTAAGAATTGGTCGATATAACCGTTTATTTTGCCCGTGCCATCCGTATTTAAATGCTTAATAAATGCACTGCCTATAATAGCGCCTTTGGCATATTTGGTAGCCTGTGTAAAAGTGGTATGGTCAGAAATGCCAAATCCTATCATTTGGGGATTCTTTAAGTGCAAATCGGCAATACGTTTAAAGTAATCTGTTTGTTCATTGCCAAATCCAGAACTGCTCCCTGTCACACTAGCGCTACTGACCATATAAATAAAACCATTGGAAATGGAATCAATAAAGCGCACACGTTCATCAGAAGTTTGTGGTGTGATCAAAAATACGTTGATGATGCCATGCTTTTCAAAGATAATTTTGTAGTCTTCATTATAGACATCAACAGGCAAATCGGGGATAATTAATCCGTCGATACCAACCTCTGCACATGTCTTACAAAACTCTTCCACACCATACTGCAATATGGGATTGAAATACCCCATAATAACCAAAGGGATATTCACTGTTTTACGGATATCCTTGAGTTGCTCAAAAAGAATTTTTGTAGTCATTCCATTCTTTAAAGCCTGTGTAGAACTTGCTTGAATGGTAGGGCCGTCGGCCAAGGGATCGCTGAATGGCAAGCCTATTTCAATCATGCCCACACCGCTTTTTTCCAAGTCTTGAATGATGGAAACAGTGTCGTTAAGGTTTGGATATCCTGCGGTAAAGTATATGGAGAGCAACTTTTCAGTGCTGTTTTCTTGTAGTTTTTTGTTGATTCTGTTCATGTTAACTTCCCATGAAAGTGGGTATATTTTTTAATTAAAATTTATTTTTATGGCCACGAATACACGAATGTAAATCGAATAATAGTTTATCTGTTGAGGTTTTAATTCTCCTCCTTTCTATGAAGGAGTGGCTTCAATTCCCAAAAAGGAATGGAAGCCGAGGTGGTTTTTTATATTGTCGATTAATATATAAATATCAACTCTTAATTAATCTTCC
>JBARDR010000395.1:0-2998 GCA_049795335.1 Gelidibacter sp.
CCCCAACGCCATAACTCACACCATCTTTTTGACGTAAACGTTCGGCAATGCGAGAGTTTAAGAAACCGCCTCCAAAAATCTCTCCTGCCACCTGTAGGGCAGCAAAATCTTTGTCATACTGACTCCCTTCAAAGGATAAAACACCCAAGGTCAACGCATTTTTCTTATCTGGTGTTATGAGACTTTCATTTGCAGGCTTACTATTTTGAAACTTATTACTGATTTCTGTAAAGGGTTTATTAGATTTGAAATCGGCATAATTTTTATCGAAATAGGCCGTGACAGCGTCTTCATTCATATTCCCAATAGCCACGACGGATGCATTTTTATTCACGCCATAAAAATCCTTATGGTAGACTTTTAATTCAGCGACATTGATCGCTTTTATGGCGGCAATTTCTTCGTCTAAAGTCATCTTATATAACGGATGCCCTTTTTTATAAGGATTGTTTAACAACCCAATTTGCCTTACCACTACCGCTTGCGGATCGGATTTATTTTCTTCAAGACTCGCCAAGTCTTGCGTTTTTAGTTTCTCCAACTCTTTAGCATCAAACACTGGGTTTTTCAACATATCAGTCATTAAAGCCAGAGTGGCCATTAAATTTTCTTCCGTGCTAATGATAGATGCCGTCAGACGTCCGTTGGAACCACTAAAATAAATCGACGATTTCAAGGCGCTTAACTCATCTTGAATATCTTGTCTGGATTTCGTTTTAGTCCCTTTATTCAACATGTTCGCGGTATATTTTGCAATAAGCCCTTTGTTCATGAGCTGATTCACATTTCCGGTGCGCAAATCGAAAGTTAGATTTACGGTTTTACCACGATTATCTTTCTTGATGAATCCATATTCAATTTGACTATCTTTCAAAGTACCCGTTTGTAAGGTGTTTTGAATGTTTTCATAAGACACATCAAATGCCTGTCCAGCATCCATGGCTTCTTTACCCTTATAATTCGCAACCAAACCTGCCACATCTTCAGTGTGCGGAATACCAATTCGCACCGGATTTTTTGTTGGGATAAAGTTTCCGACCGTTCTGTTACTAGGTATGACATATTTTTTAATGGCGGCGTTCAGTTTAGCAACCGTCATTTCATCAATTCGGTCTCTGAAAATGAAAGCTAATCGCCAATCGCCTGCACCAATAAATTCACTCATATAGGTGCCCAAGTAAGATGAATTTCGAAAAACCTGATCTATTTGCTTCAACAAATTGGCTTTGGCTCGATTTAATTCGGCTTCTGTTATCGGATTGGTTGCCAATCCATCTAAAGTGCTCAATAAGGTTTTCTCGGCGTCTGCCAAGGATTTATCTGAAGGTACATCGACATTAATATACAGAAATCCAGGTTCTTTGGTAAACGGTGTAAACGACCAAATCCCCGATGCTTTTTTCCCATCCACTAAGGCTTTATACAATCTGCCGGAAGGCTCATTAGTCAATACCTCTTCAGCAATGGCCATTGCCGCGGCATCTTCATGAGAGCCCGCCGGCACGTGATAAAGTGCGGAAACAATTTGCAAATCGCCCACCCGATTTAAAGTAACACGTTTTTCGCCATCTTGCTCTGGCTCAATGGTTGGGATATCATTTAATTTAACTTCTGGATTTTTGATAGCCCCAAATTTTTGCTGGATTAACGCCAAAGTCTTTTCGGTATCAAACTTGCCCGTTACCATCAAGATGGCATTATCGGGACGGTAGTATTTCTTATAGAAAGCTTGTAAATTTTCAATAGGCACACGCTCAATATCCGAACGATTCCCAATGGTGGATTGACCATAATTATGCCATAAATATGCCGCACTGGCGACGTTTTCAAGCAATACCCTGCTAGGCGAATTTTCTCCCATTTCAAATTCGTTTCGAACTACAGAAAACTCAGATTCCAAGTCTTTTTTAGCGATATAGGAATTAACCATTCGATCGGCTTCCAAGTCTAATGCCCAATCCAAATTCTCGTCGGTGGCATTGAACGTCTCGAAATAATTGGTGCGATCGTACCAAGTTGAACCATTAGGTCGTGCGCCGTGTGAAGATAATTCCTCTGGAATATTGGGATGGTTAGGAGTACCCTTAAAGACCATGTGCTCCAATAAATGCGCCATGCCTTTTTCGCCATAACCTTCATGGCGGGAACCTACCATATACGTGATATTAACCGTTATGGTTTGTGCGGAGTTATCAGGAAACAAAAGGACTTTGAGCCCATTGTCCAATTGGTATTCCGTAATGCCTTCAACACTGGCAATTTCTTTAATTTGAGCAGTTGCGCAGAACGATAGCGAGAAAAACAAAACTATTGCGAATGCAAATTTTAAAAGAGGGATATGTTTTTTCATTTTATTGGATAATTAATTGATTATAAAGATATAATAAAATAAATATGCTATGGTTTTCTGTAATTAATTATTTTCGGGGTTTCTGCAGATTAATGATTCTATCTTTTGAAAAGCTAGCAGGAAAACCTATCCATTATGAATAATTTGATCTCCAAAAATACAATCGTCACATATTATCCTTAATTTTAAATTCACGATTTAAAAACAAACAGAATGAATTATACTCAAAAAATGCTTAGAGATGATGCTCTAAAGGAAAAAACGATCGTAGTTACTGGTGGCGGTAGTGGATTAGGCAAAGCCATGTCCAAATATTTTTTGGAACTAGGTGCCAATGTGGCCATTACCTCACGTAACCTCGACAAATTAAAAACTACGGCCGAGGAATTGGAAAAAGAAACAAAGGGCACCTGCCTCCCATTACAATGTGACGTTCGCAACTATGACGAGGTCGAATCCATGCTGAAAGGAACGCTCGACAAATTTGGCAAAGTAGATGTACTCCTTAATAACGCTGCGGGAAATTTCATTTCGCCGACTGAACGACTTTCAGCCCATGCTTTTGACACGATTATTGACATTGTTTTAAAAGGCACGAAAAACTGCACTTTGGCTTTTGGGAAACACTGGATTGACACCAAACAAACC
>JBARDR010000396.1:0-2441 GCA_049795335.1 Gelidibacter sp.
CATTTGCGTTCCTAATCTGGCGGAATAGGCTTCTACTTCTGACTGTGTATCTAAAACACCGTTCACAATTTGGAGCATTCTATCGGTTTCTTCAAGGGTTGTGCCGGCAGGACTATAGTAATCCAAAACGATGCTTCCTTCATCCATTTCTGGAAGAAAACCAGAGGGCAAACGCGAGGGAACGATGATAAGAACAAGAACACAGACTCCAAAAAAAAGAATGCCAATGATTGGTTTTTCCAAAACACTGTGAATCCATTTGGTTTTGGGCTCATGTTTATGTTCCAGCGTTTTATTTCGTGTAAAAAGAATGGACAGCACTGGCACAATTAACCAGGTGGCAAAAAACGAGGCAGCCAGCGCAATCATCATACTAAATGCCATCACTTTAAAATAGGCGCCGGCAACACCCGTCATCAGCACAAAAGGAACAAAAATAACCAAGGTACTCAACGACGATCCTACCATGGCAGGAAACAGATGAACAATGGCTTCATGTGAAACCCAAGTTATGGACTGTTTCGGATTTTCTTCCCTTATTTTGTGAATTTGTTCAATAATGATGACCACATCATCTATCATGAGGCCGATGGCGGCGGCAATAGCGCCCAAGGTCATAATATTAAAGGTATAACCTATGGCATCCAATAAAATCAATGTCAATGACAAGGATACTGGTATGGTAAACAAAACGACCAAACTGGCTGAAAACGAACGAAGAAATATAATGACGACTACAAGTGCCAATACCAAACCAATCCACAAAACATCTTTGATACTCGCAATACTGGTATTGACAAAATCGGCCTGTTTATAATAGGGTTTTAAAGTGACACCTTTAGGAAGGATTTTATGTAACTCAGCCACCTTACGTTCAATGGTATTATTGACCTCTATAAGATTGGCGTTCGGCTGTTTAATGACAGCAATCAGTGGTACATTCTTACCATTGGCAAGGATTTTCACGTATTCTTTGACCTCATTTACTTCAATAGATGCAATATCCTTGAGGCGAATCAATCGATTAGGGCTATTAATAATAACCAGATTCTGCAAATCCTCCAAATCATCTACCGCATTATCAGTGAGCGTGAGATACATGCGATTGAATTCTGTGATGTAGCCATTGGATTGCAACAGATTGGAATTCACAATGGCATTTTGAATGGTCGTAATCGAAATCCCCAAAGACTTAATAACATCGGGCCGCAACACCACTTGATACTCCTTGTCCTTACCTCCTATCACTGCAATATCAGAAACACCGGGCGTTGCGGCCAGATAAGGTTTGATTTGATATTTGGCGATCTTTTTTAGATCGACTTGCGACAAACCATCGCCTTCCAAAGAATACCCCATAACCGGCAAAATGGAAGGATTCATTTTTTCGACCGAAAAAACCGTGTTTGGCAACACACTGCTTCGCGATTCATTGATGAAAGATTCTATTTGTGATTTGGCCGTATTGATATCAACATTCCAATCCAAATAAACAGAAATCTCGCAACTTCCACGAGAGGTTGTACTACGAATGTACTGTAATCCCTCCGTGCGACGAATGATGTTTTCCAACGGAATGGTCACCGTCGTCATCATTTTATCCACCGGTTGTTGCCCCGCATCGGCAATCACTTTAATCTTCGGAAACGTAATATCTGGAAATAGGCCGGTCTTTAAGTTTTTGTATGTGAAAACGCCGCCCAAAAGTATAAGAACGCCAATGGCAAGCAATGGATATTTATAAGTAGCGTACAGGTTTCTCATTGCTTTTGAATGTTTACAATCGTTGAATCCTGCATTTGATAACCACCTTTTGTAATCACGACATCATTGACTTTTAACCCTGCCGATTGGACTTCCACAATAGAATCGTTTCTTAAAAGCGTGGTCACAGCTTGCTTTATGGCCATAGAATCGTTGACCACTTTCATCACCCAATAGTCTGTGAGCAACTCATTAGTTTGTAATGCCGTTTTAGGAATGGTCATGGCTTGAGCAGCTTCTTTATAAATAATACGCACCTGAACATTTAGATTTTCAGGAAGATTTCCCTCAGGCAAGGCAATTAAAAAAACTTGGGATTGTGCAACAGGATCTATAGTAGGTAACATTCCTGTGATTTTCCCTTTAATTGTTACTTCATTTTGTAAAATGATTTCGCACATTGATCCAATCTTTACGGCATCTTCATATTCATAGGGCACATTTAACTGAACCACTAAGGATTTTGGCCGTACTACGGTGGCCAATATATCGCCTTCGGCCACATAATCATTTTGGGTCACACTAAGCACAGAAATCATGCCTGTAGCGTTACTTCTTATGGTAATGGGATTCACGAATTTCTCCAAGGAACTATCGATTTTAACCGCCTCTTTTAAGGCATCTTGTTCCTTGGTTCTAACCGATGCAAAAGTTTGTCCACTATTTATTTTATCTCC
>JBARDR010000397.1:0-1601 GCA_049795335.1 Gelidibacter sp.
CCACTGCATTCGTTGCCGACAAACTTAAAGGCGCCAAAAAAAGCGAAGTTATAAATCCTAAGGATGTTGTTCTTTATGGATTTGGACGAATTGGTCGATTATTGGCAAGAGAATTAATGACCAAAACGGGGAAAGGCAATCAAATGCGTTTAAGAGCCATCGTTACTCGCGGTAAAATTGACAACGTCGTTTTAGAAAAAAGAGCCTCGCTACTTCGAAATGATTCAGTGCATGGCGATTTTTCAGGAACTGTCGTTGCCGATATTGAAAATAGCGCCCTAATTATTAATGGTACGACTGTGAATGTCATTGCTGCAAATGCTCCAGAGGATATTGATTATACCTTATATGGTATTAAAGATGCCTTGGTCATTGACAATACTGGTGCTTTTCGCGACGATGAAGCTTTGTCGAGACATCTCAAATCTAAAGGCGTCAGTAAAGTTTTGTTGACCGCTCCTGGTAAAGGCATTCCAAACATTGTACATGGGGTCAATCATTTGGAACATGATCCTGATAAAGTTCATATGTTCTCAGCCGCTTCTTGTACAACCAACGCTATTACCCCTATACTAAAGGCAATTGAGGTTACTTTAGGCATAAAATATGGCCATTTAGAAACCATACACGCTTATACCAATGATCAGAATTTAGTGGATAACTTTCATGGCAAATACCGACGTGGTCGCGCCGCGGCATTGAATATGGTCATTACTGAAACGGGTGCCGGAAGGGCGGTTTCAAAAGCTCTACCTACATTGGAAGGTAAATTGACTTCCAATGCCATTCGGGTTCCTGTACCCAATGGATCTTTGGCCATTTTGAATTTAGAATTGGCAAAACCTACCTCTGTGGATGGCATTAATGCCATCATCAAAAAATATGCCTTAGAAGGCGATCTTGTAGAGCAAATAAAATATGAACTGAGCGATGAATTGGTTTCCAGTGATATTGTGGGCTGTTCTGCTCCTGCAATTTTTGACAGTAAAGCCACTATCGTTAGAGACGGCGGTAAAAATATTATTTTATACGTTTGGTATGATAATGAATACGGCTATAGCCATCAAGTCATCCGATTGGCAAAATATGTGTCAAAAGTGAGACGTTTTACATATTATTAGGACCTCAAACATCTAAATTAAAACTTCAACCGTATATCAAATAGCCTCCTTCGTGAGGCTATTTGTTTTAAATATATGACTAAACATCTCCATATTTTTTTTATCTTGTTCAAAATTTAATTTCATCAGAAAAATCAAACAAATGCATTCCTTGAAAACTCTAACGCTTACTCTTTTTTCCTGCCTGTTTTTTATTGTTGTAAACGCCCAAAAAAAAACTACTGAAGTAGAAGATGATACCCTATCCTTAACTAAAGGAACCATCGATAATCAATTTGAATATGTTATACAGAAATCCTACAATTATCAGGACTATAAAAATGTTAAAAAAGACTGGTTATACCAATTAAAAGCGCACACGCTTGACTCTCTTAAAGCGATACAGAATGATTTGAAAACCACACAAAATACGGTTGACAGTCTGGCACAGGAAATCACAACCTTAAAAAGCAATCTATCTGAGACCAAAACAACATTAGC
>JBARDR010000398.1:0-10605 GCA_049795335.1 Gelidibacter sp.
ATCAAAGACAAATATTTCTTTGAAATCCAGGACAGTTTGCTCAATAAAGACATGCTTCTGGTTAGTCGGATTTCAAAATTGCCTTCAGGATTAGGCGGCGGCTATGTAAACGCTGGCTCCAAAACGAATGAGCAATTGATAACCTGGGAACGTTTTCAGGATAAAATTTTAATAAAAATAAAATCGTATGCTGCAGTGGCGAATGATAGTTTGCCTATTAATACTTCTGTAAAGGCGAATAATTATGAACCTGTTTTATTTGCGTTTGACATTGCCGCTTTTAACAAGGATTCTTCAGCCGTCGTGATTGATGTGACCAAATTCTACAACAGCGATGTGAAGGCCATCAGTGGCCTATCGAGCAATTTGCGCGAGACGTATAAAGTGCGAAATTTAGATGAGTCCCGCAGTTTTATAACCTCTGCCAAAAGTTTCCCACTCAATATTGAAGTGATTCAGGACTTTACCTATAATGCTGGCAAACCGCCAATGCTACCGGCCACGGAAACCATCAGCATGCAAATGAACCAATCCATGATTTTACTGCCAACTAATCCTATGCAACCGCGTCTTGCGGATCCGCGCGTAGGTTTCTTCTCCGTAAGTCAATATGATTATAGTAGCGACGCTTTAAAATCAGACCAAAAAACATACATCCGTCGCTGGCGATTGGAGCCAAAAGATCCTGCTGCCTATCAGCGTGGTGAATTGGTTGAACCTATTAAACAAATTGTTTATTATTTAGATCCAGCAACACCTGAAAAGCTGCGAAAATACATTAAGCAAGGCATTGAAGAATGGCAGAAACCTTTTGAAACTGCAGGTTTTAAGAATGCCATTATAGCAAAGGATCCGCCAACTTACGAAGAGGATCCAGAGTTTAGTTCAGAGGATATCCGCTATTCGGTAGTGCGCTATGTCGCCAGTACGACCCGGAATGCCGTTGGACCAAGTGTGTCGGATCCGCGAACGGGAGAGATCATAGAAAGTGATATCATTTGGTACCATAATCATTTGCGTTCTTACAGAAACCGGTATATGTTGGAAACTGGAGCGGCCAATCCGTCGGCGCGAACCTTAGAAACCAGCGATGAGGAAATCGGCGAGATGATGCGTATGGTCATTGCTCATGAAGTCGGTCATGCGTTAGGTTTTCCGCATAATATGGGCGCCAGTCATGCCTATGATGTGGAAAGTTACCGCAATGGCGAATTTACCCAAGAACACGGCATTGCAGCGAGTATCATGGACTATGCCCGTTACAATTATATCGCCCAACCGGAAGATAAAAATATTAGATTTATCCGTCAGATGGGACCTTATGATCATTACGCTACAAATTGGGGATACCGTGTTATCCCTGGAGCAACGATGGAAGGGGAGACCCCAACCTTAGACCAATGGATTATGGAAAAAGCCGACGATCCACGTTTTAAATATGGAAAACAAAGCAGTCGTTTCGATCCATCGTCGCAAACTGAAGATATTGGAAACAACGCCATGAAAGCCAGTAGCTACGGACTCAAAAATTTAAAATACGTGGCCGAACATCTTCCTGAATGGACCAGCGAGCAAAGTAATGATTACGAAGATTTGAAAGAATTGCAAGGGGAGTTGCTAGGCGTGTGGAACCGCTATATAAGTCATGTGACGACGCATATTGGTGGCGTTTATGAAGACACCAAAAAACCAAATCAAGGTGGGGTTATTTATACACCAGCATCAAAAGCCGATCAAAAGGAGGCGATGTTATGGTTGCAGGCAAATGCCTTTGCAACACCAACATGGATGATCAACTTTAAGATACTTCGCAATATTGATCATGCCGGCTATACAGAAACCTTTAGAAACGCACAAGCAAGACACCTCAATGCTGTCCTTGATTTTGAAGTTTTGGGTAGATTAATTGATGGAAATGCCATCAGCAAAGATAATTATTCGGCATTGGAGATGTTGCAAGATGTTCGCAAAGGAATTTGGAAAGAACTGAATGGCAATCAAGTCGTAGATGTTTACCGTCGTAATTTGCAACGTGCCTATATCGATAGGATGGCGTATTTGATGACTGAGGAATTGAAGCCAGGTCGTAATATAACTTTTTATAATGTCAACCAATCCGATGTTAGAGCTTTGGTAAGAGGCGAATTGAATGCCCTCAAAACCCAGTTGGATGGTCGTAAAAATGCAGTTTCAAATACCGAAACAAAATACCATTACCAAGATGCCGTGAAGCGTATTGAATTGATTTTGGATCCAAAATAGCATCTCAATTACTAGAAAAATGTAACAATTAGGGTTATTTACGGGCAACTGTGAATAACCCTTTTATTTTTTGCATAAGTTTGAACGCTTATATATAACATTAAAAGGAAGTCAAAATAGGCGATGTCATCATTCTCTACACGTCGCAGAACAGTTAAAAATTAAGAAAAGTTTATCAACCAATCTCAATCAAATTCCGTAATTTAATAGTTATGAAACGCTTCGTATTATTTAGTGGTTTATTTGCAGTGCTGTTGGGCTGTGGCTCGAACAGGCAATTTTCGGAACAAGATAACCAAGCCTATGAGAATTTACAGCAGTTGGTGGCTTCAAAATCCTTGGAAATTGTTTCAACAAGTGCGACTCCAATGGCTACAGTGGCCTTCAGTAAAGTTGCAAATTCCAGAATATTAGGTCCAGGCAACAACGCTGGCAGAATCGATATCACATCAAATTTCAATAAGCTGACGATCAAAGGCGACAGCATTCGAGGCTATTTACCTTATTTTGGAGAACAAACCTTTGGAAGCGGACCCTATGGCGGCAATCATAGCGGCATAGAATTTAATAATATTCCCAAGGATTATAAAGTGATTCCCAATGACAAAAAGCATGCGGTGGATATCTCTTTCAAAATTAACGACCAATACCGCAATAATGACATGTATTCCATCATGATTACATTATATCCAAATTACAGCAGCCAGATTAATGTGCAATCTACATCCCGAACATCAATCGAATATATGGGTAGAGTCAGAGAACTGGAACCAGATCAGAAATAGAGTGTATTTCGTCATTCTATTATATTCTATTTTACATAATATAAATTATAGAACATATTATAATAGTGTATAGAATACGGCTTTTTAGCGCAATTTCAATAACCCTTGTTTATAGCAATACCATCACGATCATTACAAAATCTTAAAGTACAAGATTCTTTTTGTTTGTGCACGCCTACAAATATGTTTCAGACAAATTCTTACAAAGTTTGAAATAGATCGCTGCTTATAATTTACCAAATTTAAGTACGTTTCATAAATTGCATATCCCGAACCATTGTCCATCAATTTTCAAATAAGCGATTCTCAGAGCCTAATCAAAACTGTATCTTTGCATCTAAAATTATATATTTCGTCCTAAAACCGAAATTCAATAATAAAAACAATAAATATAACAACATGATCATCCCTAAACTCCATTATATATCTCAAGGAAATTCTCCAAAAGAACATCTGGAAAACATCCAAAAAGCCTGTTCTTCTGGTGCAGAATTAGTGCAATTGCGTCTGACAAATGTTTCAGACAAAAAATATTTAAAACTTGCCGAAGAAGCTCGGGAAATTACCTCCCATTTCCAAACGCGTTTAATCATAAACGATAATTACAAAATAGCAAAAACAGTTAAAGCGGATGGTGTTCATTTAGAAGCATCGGAAGTTTGCCCTTCCGTTGTTAGAGATTATTTATTCTCATGGCAAATGATCGGTGGCACCGCAAACACCTTGCAGGATTGCGAAACATTGATCAGTAAAGACGTTGATTATATTGGATTGGGACCTTTCAGATTTACCACATCCAAAGAATATTTACCAACTATTTTAGGGATAGCGGGTTATGCTGCCATAATGGACGTTTTAAATGCCAAAACACCAATTATTGGCGTTGGTGGCATTACTACGGATGATGTTAAAGACATCTTAGCGACAGGTATTTCTGGCCTTGCTGTTTCTGGAGCGATTACACGCGATTTTAATAGCATAAAATTATTTAATCAACTGTTAAACGCATCTTCCACAGAAGAGAAAAGACATACGTTTGAGTAGTATGACGTATTGATAATTAGGTATTAAGAACGTAAGTTTCCCTCGCAGAGACGCGGAGAAGCAAGGTTTTGATGAATCTAATAGGTTAAAATGATTCATGAATAAGCTTAAATCATCAGCGGAAATCAACAAAGTCCAACGTCATTTGCGTTCTGTACATTGAGCTTCCCTCCTACATTTTAATATAAATTCCTTCTACTGTAGCATTGAATAGCCATTTGACAGATTCAAAAGAGATCAAGCAATAATCCTAAAACCAAGCGTTCGCCATCGCATTGTAAACACTTGATTTATAAATCCTTCTTAAAAAAAAGGATGAACCTCCATTCTTTCGTATCTTTAGGATAGCGTTTTTCTAAAAAACGAAGGGCCTTTCATGTAGAAATATCATAGCCATTCGAACGCCATCCATCTGCTGGAGCTCTATAAAAACCTATAGATTATGAATTCATCTAATACTTAAAAATTATGATAAAGTCCATTGTACTAAAAAACCGACCTCAAGGAAAACCAAGCCTTTCAGACTTCGAATTTATAACCGAAGATTCGAATCTTACTATAAATTCAGGCGAACTCCTTTTAGAAACAGCCTATGTTTCAGTCGATCCGTATTTAAGAGGGCGCATGAGCGATGCCAAATCATATGTCCCTCCTTTTGAACTCCATAAACCCATAAAGTCTGGCGTTATTGCTAAAGTCATGACCTCTAAAAACGACAAATTTAAAGAAGGTGATTTTGTTTCTGGTATGTTAGACTGGAAAACGGAACAAGTTTCAAACGGCGATGGCCTATTAAAAGTCGATCCGGAAAGGGCTTCTTTAAGTGCCTATTTAGGAATCTTAGGAATGACAGGTTTAACTGCCTACTGTGGATTGACGCAAATCGGTAAACCCGAGGCTGGAGAAACCCTTGTGGTATCTGGAGCTGCGGGTGCCGTTGGGTCTGTAGTTGGACAAATAGGGAAAATACTCGGACTTAGGGTAATTGGCATTGCTGGTTCCGACGAAAAAGTGGCCCTGTTAAAATCCACATTCGGATTTGATGACGCTATCAATTACAAAACCAGTAACAATATCGGCGCCGATATTGCCAAAGCGGCACCCAACGGCGTGGACATTTATTATGATAACGTTGGTGGACCGATCTCTGATGCCGTATTATTCAACATCAATAAATTTGCTCGAATGATCATCTGCGGCGCCATCTCGGTTTATAACAATACAGAATTACCCAAAAGTTTGAGTGTACAGCCTTTTTTAGTGAAAAACAGCGCATTGATGCAAGGCTTTATCGTCTCCAATTATGCCGATAAATTCCCGGAAGCCCTAAAACATTTAACTAATTGGTTAGCAGAAGGTAAATTGACCTACACTGAAACCATCGTTGAAGGTTTTGATAACATCCCAAATGCTTTTATCGATTTATTTGAAGGCAAGAACAACGGAAAAATGATTGTAAAAATTTAATTATTAAAAAGAAAAGACATGAAAATATTATTTGTATTAACATCTCACGACAAATTAGGAGATACAGGAAAGAAAACAGGATTTTGGGTTGAAGAATTTGCAAGTCCCTATTACACTTTATTAGATAAAGGCGCTCATATTACCATTGCAACGCCAAAAGGTGGCGCTGCACCCATTGATCCGAGTAGTGCTACGCCAGATGCTGCCACAGAAGCGACTGAGCGTTTCAACGCAGACGCTGAAGCCAAAGAATTAATTGCAAACACCAAAGTATTGGCAGATATGAATCCCGACGATTTTGATGCGGTATTTTATCCGGGCGGCCACGGGCCTTTATGGGACTTAGCAAACGATAAGAATTCGATGGCTTTGATTGAGAAGTTCAATAGCCAAAACAAACCTATTGCTTTTGTTTGTCACGCTCCAGCAGCCTTAAAAGGGGTTAAAGGCACCGATAAGAATCCATTAGTGAAAGGTAAAAAAGTCACTGGATTTTCTAATAATGAGGAAGCGGCGGTAGGATTAACGGATGTTGTGCCTTTATTGGTCGAGGATATGCTTATTGATAATGGTGCTTATTATTCAAAAGTTGATAATTGGAAACCTTATGTCATTCAAGACGGCAATTTAATCACAGGTCAAAATCCAGCTTCTTCGGAGTTGGTGGCCGAAAAATTATTGGAGAACTTGAAATAATTTTAAATTATTAACGGAAGATGAAGGTTGTTCTTAACGAACAACCTTTTTCTATTATTCCACCCCAACCAAATCATATACATCGTTTGTTTCAGGATAATAACGAAGATCGAGGTGGATTGTTAAGGGATGTCAAAGGTTTTACTTCCAAAAAAATGATTGCAATTATTAAGGGCACGGGTGGGACGCCCGCGCCAACAGGTATTGGATAATTCAGCTTTTATCCATAGCGACGAGTGCGAGCATTCCGCTTACGCTAAAAAAATACCTCAACTTTGTCTTTTAGTACTATAAAATGCCTTAGTTTTGCAGACTTAATTATCAAGAATCTCCAAAAGAGATAGCAACCTGCAAAACGAGCAAGGTGCTGAAATCGATAAGCCAAATACTTTGGAAAAAACGTTACCTATCTTCCTAAATATTTGCTGCGATACTCTTTTTGGGGTTCTGTAAAATCAGACTCATGACTAAGATTACGCCAAGTTTTAAAGCTTTAATACCTTTTTTTGTATTTATCATCACCTTTTTAAGTGTTGGTACCATCCAAAATGATTTCTATGCCCTCCCCGCTCCCATTGCTGTCATTGCAGGAATTATTGTAGCGTTTGTGATGTTTAAACAGTCCATCAACTCCAAGATCGATATCCTTTTAGAAGGCTGTGGCGACCCTAAAATCCTGACCATGTGCTTGATTTACCTATTGGCCGGTGCGTTTGCCACCGTCACTAAAGCCACTGGAAGTGTTGATACCATTGTGCATTTAGGATTGGATCTCATTAATATCCAATACATATACGTGGGGGTTTTTGTCATTGCCGCTTTTTTATCGGTATCTACCGGAACTTCAGTGGGATCTATTGTGGCCCTGATTCCCATTGTTATAGGGTTCGGCGAGGCTGCCGATTTCTCGCTCGGTATTCTATGCGGTGCACTATTGGGCGGCGCGATGTTTGGCGATAATCTATCGGTCATCTCCGACACTACCATTGCAGCCACACAATCCTTGGGGGTAAATATGAGCGATAAATTTAAAGCGAACATCAAGATAGCCGCTCCCGCAGCGCTGGTCACGATTGGCATTCTTATTTACCAGGGTTTACATTTGGAAACGAATACGTCAGACACCGCAACCTACACCTATTCTATTATAAAAATTGTGCCGTATTTGATAGTGATTATACTATCCGTCATCGGGATAAACGTATTTGCCACGTTGGTGTTGGGCGTTATTTCCGCAGGGTTTTTAGGTTTGTTTTATGGCGACTTTTCAGTCATTGAATTTACGCAATTAGCTTATACAGGATTTACCAGCATGACCGAAATATTCCTTCTTTCTTTATTGACCGGCGGCTTGGCAGCGTTGGTGGCCTATAACGGAGGCATTGAATTCATTCTAACCAAAATAAAAACCTTGATAAGAAACAAGAAGTCCGCACAATTGGGGGTTGCAGCTCTGGTTTCGAGTATTAATATGGCTATTGCCAATAATACTGTGTCTATCATTATTTCCGGGTCTATTGCAAAATCCATAAATGACGAATACGGACTGGAAAATA
The DNA here is from genome assembly GCA_049795335.1 of Gelidibacter sp. Classification (GTDB taxonomy): domain Bacteria; phylum Bacteroidota; class Bacteroidia; order Flavobacteriales; family Flavobacteriaceae; genus Gelidibacter. The sequence goes on from JBARDR010000398.1 coordinate 7,811, forward strand.
AACGCACCGCCTCTATTCTGGATATTTTCGCCTGTATCACCCAGGGGCTATTGCCTTATGGCGCGCAAGTATTGATGATCTTAAGTTTTGCCAAAGGAAACCTCAGCTACTTGGATTTGGTTGGAAATGCGTGGTATTTGGTATTGCTTTTGGTCTCTACCATCCTGTTTATTGCGTTTCAAAAAGACGTTAAAGTATAGAGGCCAGCTATTACTAGCGCGCATAGTTTCTATCTTTTTAAATGCGTGATACAACCTTCGTACTGATAAATTTTTGTAAATTGAGGAACATCCTTTAAAAAAACACAATGCTAAACACACGATATCCATTACTTTTACAAATGCCTGATGGCCTTCCCAAAGCGGCAGATAATACGCCGCTTGATTTTACAACGCCCTTTGATGTGATTGTATTTATTATTCTACCCATCGTTATTATCATCTTATACTTTTATTGGAGGCGGACAAAAAAGGGAAATCGGAAGTAGTTTAAAACATACGCTGGAATCTTTTGCTATCACACCCGCGATAGACACACAACAGTGTTAAGAACTCCAAAAGAGCTACAGCGTGGCGTCATATCAATAGAATCAGAGGCAGCCACAGCGTGGCGTCATATCAATAGAGCCACAGCGGGGCGTCATATCAATAACCAAACTCCAATAATCAGAGGCAGCCACAGCGTGGCGTCATATCAATAGAACCACAGCGTGGCGAAATATTAATTTCTAAATAACATATTGACTCTCATTCATCCAAAAAAATATATTCCGATTTAAAATCAATATCATTATCGGTCAGAAATTCTAAATATTCTTTCTTAAAACTTTTGGTTGCATGATGAATTTCTTGATTCTTAATATATTCGATTACATTTTTTACGCTTGACGGGCTTACCGTAAATCCGCCAAATCCTAATTGCCATTCAAATTTTCCATTGACCAATCTTCTTTCATTGACCCATTTTGATGAATTTGCTTTAACATCTCTAATCAAATCAGATAAATTGCAATCTGGTTTGGTGCCTATTAATAGATGCACATGATTTGGCATTCCGTTAATAATCATGAGTTTTTGATTTTTATTAGTAGTAATACCAGTCATGTATTTGTACAATTCATCCTTCCATTTCGGAGCTATGTGATTTCCTCTGCCTTTAACTGCAAAAACAACATGAAAATATAATTGTGTATAGGTATTTGCCATTTTAAAATTATTTAGAAATTAATGATTAATCAATTTTCGATTAATATGCGGCCACGACGTTATTGATTTGCCATTACCCTAGCCTATTAATATAACGCCTGCTAATAATATAACGCCTGCTAATAATATAACGCCACGCTGTGGCTATTGATAATGATGCAATTATGTGCTATTAGGAGGCCGCCACGCTGTGGCTAATAATGTGCTATTAGGATGTCGCCACGCTGTGGCTAATAATGTGCTGTTGCCCTAGCCTATTAATATAACGCCACGCTGTGGCTAATAATGCGCTGTGGTTTTAATTCCTTTCAATTTTCGAACTTTCTAAAATTAGACTATTAAAATGAATATTTGGCGAAGCAAAGCGTAAATGTATTTTATAAATACCTGATTATTAGATATAAATTCCATAAAACTAATGACGAGGTGGTCATCCGATGGCGCTAATCGCGAAAAGTTTATGATGAGGACGCAGGACAAAGCAAACCCAAGATCCTTATGAAGTTATCAACTTACTACAAACACAAGCAAAGACCTACTACATTTATAAGTAATTTTGTTTTATGAATTTCACAGACTATTATTCTCGCATCTTATCTATCCAAGGCGACTACCCCAAGCTAAGTTTTGAACAGCATAAAAAAATGTTCAACATCATTTCTTTGGAAATGCGTTTGGAAGAGCTCAATCGAATTGAAAACGCGCTAAAAGATCCAGATCTTCAACGGAAAATCTACCAGAGGAATCAATCTCTCCGATCGCAATTAGAAAAACTTACCGATAATGATCATGCTGCAAGTCTTCTGGAAAAGATGGTGGCGATTTCGCAACTTGATTAAGGATGACCTTAACAAGTGTTAATTCAATTAAATAAACGTCGCTTTAAAATCAAATTACCTCAACACAACTAGAAAGTCAAGAGGCGTTGAGTCCCAATATGTAGATACTTTCATTATTGAAGACGAAAAGCAATACTAATACCGATTCATAAAATGCGCAACCATTACATCGCCATACGTCCCAAATACCTACTCGTGGCCGCAATACCTTTTGATGCATTATAAAACGTGGCCCACAGCGCAATGTCTAACCCCTCAAAGGCCACAGGCATCACCAGCTCACACGAAGTGTCCGATCGTTGGTGGTTATCCATAAAATATTCAAAATAATTAAACTCCTCGCAGTACGCCACCACGATCAGTTGGTCATCTGGGTAAGCAAGGACTTGATTACTGTTGTCAATCCAAGTAAGGGTAAGCGTTTCTGGTGCGGTAGGTGTTAAAACGGGCTGTTCAATGGCGCACAGATCGCCTTTGCCAATTAAAACTTTTGGGTAATTTATAGCCCACCCCGCTTCCGTACTTATCAGCGCATTGGTCATATGGTAAGACATCGCGTTATTATACGGTGGATTTTTGCCGGTTTTACTGCCAAAAGTGTTTGTCAACAAAAACTTCGAACTTCCCAAAAACTCCTGAACTATTTTAAGCCGTTGCTGTTGTTTTAATTGGGCGGCACTAAACTTCCGCATCCCAGATTCTGGTAACGAACGCATAACATTCTGACCCCGCCAAGTGGTCCCAACTACGG
>JBARDR010000399.1:0-7041 GCA_049795335.1 Gelidibacter sp.
CAAGGCCTCCCCTCTAAAACCTTTGGTGTTCAAACTGAACAAATCATCGGCTGATCGAATTTTAGAAGTGGCATGACGTTCAAAACTCAAACGTGCATCCGTCGCACTCATGCCTTTACCATTATCAATAACCTGGACGAGCGTCTTGCCCGAATCTTTAATAATTAATTTTATAGAAGTCGCCTCAGCATCAATGGCATTCTCAAGTAGTTCCTTGACTACAGAAGCAGGACGTTGCACGACCTCTCCTGCCGCAATTTGATTAGCAACATGATCTGGTAAAAGTTGAATAATATCTGACATTATTAGCCTTTTGGAAAGAATATGGACAAGTCAAAACCGATGATTAACAGAAATATAAAAACTAAAATGCCAATAATAATAAGCGTTCGTCTGTTAGCATCCGCATCAGGTGTGTTTTTATAATCGTCCAAAGCATTTATGAATTTACCCTTTAATCCAACTTTTGTGATGGTTTTTCTTTGGTCATCAAATTTATGCTTGATTTCAAAAGGATTGCCTTCCCCTTGATAGTGACGCGGTACGTAATTATATTTTTTGTTTTGACGTGTTTTAAAGATGCTCATAATTTCTAAATTTCGTAGTTACTTAAAACATACCAGATAACAATTACCATACCTAAAATAATAAGTAGAATGGGTAATGATGGCGTTTTCATCTTACGCTGTGTCGTTTGGCGCCATTGAGGATCAAAATCATTTGATTTGTCCTTATGGTGCTCTTTGAGATGTCTTGGCGTGTAACTGAAACGTTTGGGTTGACGCTGATTAAATAAATTCACTGTTTAACGTTGCCTTTGTGAATTTCAAATGTACAGAAAATACGAGGAAAACCGATACTTTAACTACTAAAAATTGTTAACGAAAAACACCAAGTTCGAAGTACTGACGGATGACAAATGACGAATGACCGATGTGCCTATCAGCCCACTGTGACTGATAACTGAAGACTGAACTAAGCGTTCTGACGTAAAACTGCCATCTTAATAGCAGCTACTGCAGCTTCAACACCTTTATTTCCGTGCTTACCACCTGAGCGGTCGATAGATTGTTGCATTTCATTGTCAGTCAATACACAAAAGATAACAGGTGTGTCGTATAGTACATTAAGGTCCTTAATCCCAGAAGAAACGGCTTCACAAACAAAATCAAAATGTTTGGTCTCTCCTTGGATCACGCAACCTATGGCAATCACGGCATCCACTTTATGTTCCTGCATTTTTTTGCTACCATAAATGAGCTCATAACTACCTGGAACATGCCAGCTGATAATATTATCACACAATGCTCCGTGTTCAATCAAGGTATCAACAGCACCTTTAAAAAGATTGTCTGTGATATTATTATTCCATTCTGAAACAACAATCCCAAACCGAAAGTCCTTCGCGTTTGGGATTGTGTTTTTATCATAATCTGATAAATTCTGATTTTTTGTTGCCATTTTTATTTACAAACTTGCTTGTGCTTTTCCTATAAACACATCAATATTAGCTGCTTCTATTGACGATGGATACGTATCTTTAATGGTATTAAAATGCTCAAGAGCCTTTTTTGATTTACCTAAATCCAATGCTACATTACCTGCTTTAAACAAAAACATTGGTGTTGTATAGTCGTTGGCATTCATTTTTGCAGCGTTTTCGTAATAGCTCAAAGCATCTTCAGGTTGGTTCAACTGTACAAAAGCGTCTCCAATTCTTCCTTTTGCGATAGGGCCTAACATTTTGTCCTTACTTGAGAAATTACCCAAATATTTTACAGTATTTTGGTAGTCATTCAAGCTATAATAAGCCATTCCAGCATAATAGTTAGCCAAGTTAGCTGCTGGTGTACCACTGTGTTCTTTTATAATATCCAACATACCATACTTTCCTTCACCTCCGTTTAGAGACAAGGTATATAAGGAATCCTTAGCTGTATTGCCATTAACGGCTTGCTCAAAATATTGTTGCGCTTTAAACATATCGTTCATTGCTTCACTAGCTTTAGGCTCTGCAACAAACTTGCTATACCCCAAATATCCCAAAACAACCACAGCAATAACTGCAATAGTACCAATAATATAATTTTGGTTCTTTACTGCCCATTCTTCTGTTTTAGATGCGGTCTCGTCTAAAGTATTAAATACCTCAGCCGTTGTTGAGTTTGCTTCTAAAGCTTCAGTCTTTTCTTCCTGCGTTTTTGGTTTGAAACCTCTTTTCTTATAAGTTGCCATATCGTCATTATTAATGCGCCGCAAAATTATAATATTTATTGATATTTGAAAGGTAATTTTGTTATTTTTCAATAATTTGCGCCTCCTTTCGCATTGTTCGAAAACAATCTGATTAAAAAGCGAATATTTTACATGATTTTAAACTCACTTTCCTTACTCAATTACAAGAATTTCGACAGTCAGAACTTCACTTTTGATCAAAAGATCAATTGCTTTGTAGGCGCCAATGGCATTGGAAAAACCAACGTTCTGGATGCGATTTATCACTTGTCTTTCGGGAAAAGTTATTTTAATCCATTAGCTTCCCAAAACATCAGACACGGCAAAGATTTTTTTGTGATTGAAGGTATTTTTGAAAAAGAAGATCGTGAAGAAAAAATTGTCGTCTCACTAAAAAAGGGTCAAAAAAAAGTAATTAAGCGAAATTCTAAAGTTTACGAGAAATTGAGCAACCATATTGGGTTTATTCCAGCGGTCATGATTTCTCCTGCCGATAGTGATTTAATTATTGAAGGTAGCGAGACCAGACGGAAATTTATTGACAGTGTCATTTCGCAAAGCAATAAAAACTACCTCAACCAACTTATCAATTATAATAAAGTGTTGCAACAGCGCAATGCCTTATTGAAATATTTTGCACTGAACAACACCTTTAATGCGCAAACGTTGGAGATTTACAACGAGCAATTGCATGACTACGGCTCTGAAATATTTACCATCAGAAAAGCGTTCTTAGAAACATTTATACCGATTTTCAAAGCCCGCTACAACGCGATAAGCAATAACAACGAGCCTGTACATTTGACTTATAAAAGTGATTTATTTGATGAAGATTTAAACGTTCTTTTAAAAAACAATATCAATAAAGATAAGGCCTTACAATATACCTCGGTTGGGATTCACAAAGATGATTTGAATTTTGAGATTGATGGTTTTCCGATTAAAAGATTTGGTAGCCAGGGACAACAAAAATCGTTTTTAATCGCCTTAAAATTGGCGCAATTTGATTTTATAAAACAACAAAGTGGCTTCTCCCCGATTTTGCTTTTGGATGATATTTTTGATAAATTAGATGAAAATCGCGTGGCGCAAATTTTAGAGCTGGTCGACAATAAAAATTTTGGACAGCTTTTTATTAGTGATACGCACGCCGAGCGCACCGAAAACATTATCAAACAAGTGCATCAATCTTACAAAATATTTAAATTGAAATAAATTTAAAATTCCAAATTCCGGAGCCTCTTTAAAATGAAAGTACTTTTGGAGTTTGGTAATTGATTTTTGCCTGCCTGTCGGCAGACAGGAAAATTAAATCTTTGATCTCTTATGAAAAAATATACAATTTTAGTTTTTAGCTTAATTTTCCTGAACTGTTCCAAGGATCCAAATATATTTGTGAAACACCTGAACGGTTATTGGGAAATTGATGAAGTGACCTTACCTGATGGCTCCAAACGCGATTACAACTATAACGATACTGTCGATTATTTCAACATTTCCGACAGTTTAACAGGCTTTAGAAAAAAACTAAAACCAGGTTTCGATGGGACTTACACAACTTCTGACGATGCTGAAAGTCTAAAGTTAAAAATAGAGAATGACAGTCTGCATATTTATTATTCCACACCTTTTTCTGAATGGAAAGAAACGGTTTTAAACGCCACGGAAGATCAACTTTTAATCATCAATGATCAAAACATAAAGTACCTTTACAAACGGTTTGAGCCTATAAATGTGAACGAATAATCTTCAAAATTCTAAAAAACTTAGTTCCAAAGAACAATTAACAACTTCCAAAATGGCAAAACGTAATAAAGACAACCTCTCTATCAGTGATCTCCTTAAAGAATTTGTGGACACCAACAAACTCCAAACTGGGTTGGATAAAGTAAACGTTCAAGACGCATGGGCACAAATGATGGGGAACGGCGTCAACAATTACACGACGGCCATACAATTGGAACGCGATACACTTTATGTACAGCTCAGCTCGAGTGTTCTTCGTGAAGAACTCAGTTACGGCACTGAGAAAATCATTGCCATGTTAAATGAGTCGCTTGGCAAAGAAGTCATTAAAAAGCTGGTACTTCGTTAAATGAGAGTGCTTTTATTATCTTAAGTCAATTTTTTTATTACTTCATTAAGCTTACATTTTCAGTATTATTTCTTATTTTCAATGCCCTAACTGAATTGTTTCTATGAAATATTTTAAGCTCCTGATCACATTAGTGCTTACCTTAGCTTTCTTTATAGGTCTCAACAGCAAATTTGGCAGCGTTCCTCCTATTGGAAAATTCTTAAGCCCTAACCAGGGATTTTGGCAAAACGAAAAGGATGAAAACCTCAACACAACCTTCAAAATGGAAGGTTTGAAAAATGAAGTCAATGTTCATTACGACCAACATTTAATTCCCCATGTATTTGCCCAAAATGATACCGATCTCTATCGGGCACAAGGCTATTTAACTGCCAAGCACCGCTTATGGCAATTGGAATTTCAAACCTTTGCCGCTGGTGGACGTTTAGCAGATATCCTCGGAGATCAAGCCTTGGAGTACGATCGTCAGGAACGCCGACGCGGCATGGATTTCGGCGCAGAAAACGCCCTTATAAAAATGCAAGAAAATCCTGAAACAATGCGCTATATGGAAGCTTATCGCGATGGCGTGAACAGCTATATCAATCAGTTGCAACCTAAAAACTATCCGGTAGAATATAAATTATTGGATTATGCACCAGAGCCTTGGACCGTCAAGAAAACAGCGCTTTTATTGATGTATATGACCAAAATGTTGGCTGGAGGCGATTCTGACCTGGAATATACCAATGCGTTGAAAAAATTTGGAAAAGAACGCTTTGATCTCCTGTATCCAGATTTTTATGTTAGTAATGATCCTGTCATCCCTAAAGATACCGATTGGAGTTTTATTGACCTAAAAATGCCTGACGCACCTGAAGACGATAAAACTTTAGTAGCCATGTCCATTTCTGAAACCATAGACAAACCCAATCCGCATAATGGCAGTAATAACTGGGCGGTTTCTGGAGCCAAATCTTATTCTGGACATCCCATATTAGCCAATGATCCACATTTGGGACTGAATCTTCCTTCCATCTGGTTTGTGATGCAATTGGCAACACCAGAACACAATAGTTTTGGTGCCACACTTCCAGGCGCTTTGGGTATCATTTCCGGTTATAACAATCATATTTCTTGGGGAGAAACGAATGCCACACGCGATGTTTTGGACTGGTACAAAATCGAGTTTAAAGACGACAGCCGAAAAGAATACAAACATGATGGCCAATGGAAAAAAACAACACAGCGCATTGAGGAAATTAAAATCAGAAATGGAAAAACCTTATATGACACGATTATCTACACACATCACGGCCCTGTTACTTATGATCATAATTTTAAAGGAGACAATCCAAAAGCAGGTTATGCCATGCAATGGGTTGGGCATATTGGTGGCAATAATCAACGGACGTTCCTGAAATTTAACGAAGGAAAAAATTATGACGACTATCTCAATGCGTTAAAAAGTTATACGGCGCCGGCGCAAAATTTTGTATTTGCCTCTACAGAAGGCGATATTGCATTGTGGATTCAAGGCCAATTTCCAAACAAATGGAAAGGACAGGGAAAATTCCTGTTAGATGGGAGCGATCCAAAACACGATTGGCAGGGTTTCATCCCTCAGGAATTTAACGCTCACACTAAAAATCCCAAACGTGGGTTTGTGAGTTCGGCCAATCAGCATCCGGTAGATTCCTCCTATCCGTTTTATGTTTTTAATGATGGTTATGAAACTTATAGAAATCGTACCATCAATGATTTTTTCCGAGCGAAGGACAAATTTGACATTCAAGATTTCAAGAATTTACAAAATAACAATTACAATTTAAAAGCGTCAGAATTGCTGCCGTATATATTCGAAAATATGGACACCTCTTCATTAAATCACGAGGAATCACAGATTCTGAATACCATTAAAAAGTGGGATTTTCACAGCGAAATTGATCAATTGGCTCCAAGTATTTGGGAGAGTTGGTGGACCAAATTATTCCAAAGTGTTTGGGATGAATTTGATGCCGATAGCATGGCAATGGACAAACCCTTTACCTATCAAACCATTTATATGCTCAAAAACCATCCGAATGATGAATTGATGGATATTATAAGCACGCCTGAAAAAGAAACTGCTAAAGATTTATTCTTGATTAGCTTTAAGGAAACTGCAAAAGAACTAAAAGAATGGAAAGCGACACATGGCGATTATAAATGGAGCGCCTACAAAGCGACGTTTGTGGGGCATTTGCTCCAAGCGCTACCTGCATTTTCAAGATTTGATATTCCTATCGGAGGCGATTATAACACCGTAAATGCTGCCGCAAAAAACCATGGCCCCTCATGGCGAATGATTGTCGAAATGACTTCTCCACCAACAGGCTATGGGATATATCCAGGTGGCCAGTCTGGAAATCCCGGAAGTAAATATTATGATAATTTAATTGACAAATGGGCAGCTGGAGATTATATCAATCTGTTGTTTATGCAAAATCAACAAGCCACCAAAGACATTATGGCAAGCCAAACCTTAACACCTAAACCATGAAAAAAAATCTCATCAATTTTGTAATGACTTTGATTATTGCCATTATTTTATCACAGTTTTTACCTTGGTGGCATGTGATGGTCGCAGGTTTTGTTTCCGCTTTATTTTTTAGTTTGAACCGAACTGCCGTGTTTTTGATTCCATTTTTAGCGGTCTTTTTATTTTGGATCGTTTATGCGTTTTGGCT
>JBARDR010000400.1:0-4367 GCA_049795335.1 Gelidibacter sp.
GTGTATATATAACATATGACACTAGTAGTGACGTATATATCACCTATGTGCACCATGTTATTTTGTTTTATTCTGCTCTAATGTAGCTGATATACACAAGTAATCCAAAGGCCTTTCTAAAGATTCGTTGATTATCTAAAAAACAACATATGGCCCTTAATACGAGTCTTATTATTGGTGATATACACCCAATCAAAAGCCCAATAGGCATTAATCAAAAAAAGCCTTAACATTGCTGTAAAAGCTTTCTTTTTATTCAAATTCGGTTTTCTTTCTGCACATAATTTTCAGAAACCCACAAAGCTCCTAAAACAGGCATTTGCAGTAGCAAAATCGGGTTAATTTATGATGAAAATTATAGAAGTACTTTATTACTTGTTTTTTAACACAGTTCTTTATTATTGGCAATAGTTTTTTATTCGTCGTTAATCAACTCCTATTCGGTTGGGATAGGAACTCCGTAAATAAACTTTTCCTTTGGTTCGTGTAAGTTTCGCATTGTTATTCTATAATCTGTCATAAATGTATTTAAATCTACCAATCCTTCGGTCACAAATTTCAATTTTTGCTTTCCACTTTTAATTTCAATTTTTACGTAATCATTATCATCAGAGTTTATTCGGCTTTTATTTCTCTCCATAAAATTGCCAAAATTCCAAGTTGTGTCATTTTCCGTAATACTTTTCTCAAACATTTTTTGCCATTCCGGATTTTGTTCATCATAATCTTTAAATTCCGATAGAATTTTTATCGAACCAGATTTTTTTGTAATCAGTAAGCGTTCCTCTCCTTGATATGTGCAAACAGAATGGTCAATCCAAACTTTTAAAGTATCCAATTCAGTCATTTTTGTTTTGAAATCTTGATAATCAGATTTTAAGTCAAAATTGGATTTCATTTGTTCGTTATTTTCCGCAACATTTATTTCGTTTTGCTTTTTTTGTTGGCAACCGACTGCAATAAATGCAAGAACTAATATTTTAAGTACGATTTTTTTCATATGGTGGGTAACCTTTGGTGTAACTTTAGTGAAAAGTTAATGGATTTTTGCTTGCTTTTTACCACAGTACTTTGTTGCCCACAGTTATTTTATGTGCAATCATATGATGACACTACAATTATTCCATTTCCTTTTATTTCAATTTTCAAATCCTCTGTAGCTCCTTCTCCTTCAAATTTTAATGTGTCTTCTGTTCTTTCTTGAAATATTGGTTTCCAAAAATCCTTTTCGCCCATTAGTCCGCCATAGTCACTAACCATTTGATGATAAACTTCACTTAAAGTCAGATTCTTGTATTCGGTTACGTGGTCAAAACAACCGTCCCACGAAGTATAAGTGTAAGTTCCGTTTTCATAATATATGTATTCAAAATATTTAGGAAACTCTCCATTGTCAGTTTTAATAAGTTTTTTCTCTTGCTTTTTATCGGTCAGTTTGCCTAATAGATTTATGAAAGTTTGTCCGTGTTTGCTTTGTCCTATTTCAGCTTTTTTATCAGTCAGGTTAGAGCTGAAAATAAATCCGTTAATTTTTTCTGGTTTAACCCAATTTCCATCTAATGAGAATCCGTTCGCAATTTTTAGTTTCTCGTTAGTATCAATAAGTTTTTCGACTATTATATTTTCTCCAACAGGTAAATCGGTCAGAATTTTCGATTCAAATGTCGGCTTTTCATAAACTTTTGCTCCAAGAATATTTATTACACATAATTCACTTTTATTCTCCCAATTTTGTCCAAAAGTGAAGTTGATAAAAAGTAGTGTAATTATTAAGGCAAAATTGTTTTTCATAATTCTGGGCAACGTTTATCTTTAATTTATCTCGTGTATGGTTAGTGGCGTGTTTGTGTGCGAGGATTTTCCGAAGGAAAATCAGAAGCTAGCAAACAAGCAACCAACTTTGGTTTAGCTAAAACTAGCAATTTTTTTTATACGGTGTTGAACGAATCCTCCCTACCGGTCGGAAGCCCTGCTGAATAGTTCAGATCGGATGTCCTTTTTGTAAATGTAATAGATTTATTAATTTGTAGCTAACTATTAAATCTAATATCATGTTTAAAAAAAAGTAAAACCATTGCTGAACGCGCTTTTGAGGAAGTAGCAGGTTTCAGCACACTCCAGAACAAATTGGAGCAGAGTTTTTCGATCAACGGCAAGGCGAAAAGCACCTTAAACAATTACCTCCGATGCTTGGCACATCTTGCCCTGCACTACAAGCAAAGCCCAGAAACGCTCTCGGTCGAGAACATTGAAAACTATCTTTATCATTGTCAAAAACTTCACAAGACGCCTTCTGAAAGTTTCTTCAAGCACACCATTTTTGGGCTCAGGGCCGCCTACAAAGTCATGGGGATGGAGGCCAAGCGCGTGGCCTTGCCTCAGATCAAACGAGACTTAAAACTTCCAACAGTATTGAGCCAAGAAGAAGTCAGGCGGCTTTTAAAGGCGCCCAAGTATCTTAAACATCGTTTGGTCATAGGGATGCTCTATGGCTGCGGACTTCGCAGCTACGAACTTTGCGACCTCAAGCTGGCGGACATCGATTTTGATCGCAGCACGGTATTTGTTCCCAAGAAAAAAGGGAAGATCGACCGTTATGTACCCTTGAGCAGATATTTGGCCAGAGGGCTGAAGACCTATATCAAAACGGAAAACCCCCTGATCTATCTTTTCAACAGTCAGGTCACTAAAGATGGGGAGTCGCGTGGGTTGACCACCAATGGCATCCGTTGGATAATCAAAGAAAACCGCAGCAAGATAGGCAGTTCCAAAAAGATAACGGCCCACACCTTGCGCCACACCTTTGCCACGCATTTGCTGGAATATGGTGTTGACATTGTCAGCCTCAAAGAGCTTTTGGGCCACGCGCATATCGAGATGACGCTTACGTATCTGCATGTGGCCAATCTTCCCAGTGGTTCTAAGTTTTCGCCACTGGACAGGCTTTACGATTAATGCGTCCCAAACATACGGTCGCTGACATTTTAGAAATGGAACAGCTACAGCTCAAAAGTCTGAGCCCGGCCTCCTGGCATTACCGTGCCCTGCAGGCCATAAGAAGGTGCCGAACCAAAGCTATGGGCGGGCACATTGATAAATGCGATTGTTGCCACGCACTGCACATCAGTTACAACAGTTGCAGGAACAGACATTGCCCTACCTGTCAGGGGCACAAACGCGAGGAGTGGATCCGTGCACGAGAGGACGAACTTTTGAACGTTCCCTATTTTCATGTGGTGTTTACCCTTCCAGGTGAATTTAACAGCTACGCATTGAGCCACGGCAAAATAGTGTACGGCAGCCTGTTCAGGGCTGCTTGGCAGACCTTGCAGCAATTTGGGGACAATCCCAAGCACCTTGGTGGGAGAATGGGGATGATTGCAGTGCTCCACACTTGGGGCCAGAACATGAGTCTGCACCCGCACCTGCACTGCATTGTGCCAGGGGGAGGCTTGAGCAAATCGGGACAATGGAAAAGGGCAAAAAACAACGGCAACTACTTGTTCAATGTAAGATCCATGAGCCAAGTGTTCAGGGCAAAATATATCGCTGAACTTAGAAAAAGTGACCTGAAGATCCCTCAAAAAATTTACAGTGAAGTGTTCGGTAAAAAGTGGGTGGTCTTTGCCAAACAACCTTTTAGAAGTCCAAAATATGTGATTGAATATCTGGGCAGATATACCCATAAAATCGCCATTAGCAACCATAGGATTATTGATATTGACCGTAAAAACAGAAAGGTAACTTTTACTGCCAAGGATTATCGTCGTGCAGGCAAGAAAGTTAATTTAACGGTATCGATCGCGGAATTTATCAGGCGTTTTGCCCTGCATATTCTGCCCAAGGGATTTACCAGGATACGGCATTATGGTATTTTGAGCAGCAGCTGGAAAAAGGTGAAGTTGCCAAAACTACAGGCAGAATTGGCTACTGTGAAAACGGAACCTGTCAGTACGATACAGCCACTTTTGCACCGCCGCTGTCCTGTTTGTAAAAAGGGAAGATTACATACGATACTATTGTTCAATGATCGTGGGCCTCCTGAGAATTGGCGAGTTTTACTAAAAGATAGGAAATTGAATATTACCAATTAAAAATTATTCTGCCAAGGCGGGCTGGCTCTGCTATGCCTTCACTTTAAAATTGAAGGATAAAAAAGCAGAGATCGTAAATAGAAACCACTAAAAAGCTACAGAGAACGTTAGAAAATAATTGAGTCCTATACATCTTGACCACATCAAACACAGCGCAACCTCCAACTATCCTTACCTAAATTCAACGTTTTACCCATAGACGGCAAATCAACCGGATTCGTCAACACAGCATTCAGCTCTGGCCTATCGGCGAGCCGAATTCTTGGTTATTGG
>JBARDR010000401.1:0-3100 GCA_049795335.1 Gelidibacter sp.
ATTCAAAAGTTTTCCCTGCGATACTATAATCCCTACCGCCAATCACCTTTGCTGATGTTGCCAATAAAAAGTCACAGGATTTTTGAAATTCTAAGGATTCTGTTTGCGACACCCACCCAATATGCTCAACGGTATCCTGAAGATCAAATTCTTTCACCATCTCATTGAACCAATCCTCTTTATTACCAGCGAACTTTACTCTTATGATGTTCTTAAATTCAGAGTGTTTTTTAAATAATGCTTGCAAACTTTTAAATAAAAAATACGGACTTCTATAAAGCCAATCTTCTTTTCTTGGTACATATTGCAATTTCCGATGCGCTTTTTTCTGATACCAAGGGGTCATTATTTGTTCTCGACTTTCTGGAGAATAATAAAAACTTCCCACATAACCAATGGTTAATTCTTTAGATGGCTTATAGACAATATTCTTATAAAGAATTGGGGTTTCAAATCCGTTAGGGATGTACTTGAATTTACGAGGGTCAACATTAGGATGAAACTTTATAAAATCTTCTTGCGTTACTGTTGAGGTCGCAATAATTTTCGTGGCATGTTTAAAAACCTTGTTCTCTGCTAATTTTGACGCAATATACTTGTAATACGAGCTAAAAGGCGCCATGACCCAAAGGGTCCAATGGTCCCTCATATCCACAATTAATGGGATTCCGTGTTTTTTTGAAGTTTCGACGGCTAGAGGCAAAATATTAAACGGGGGAGCGGTAACTATAATAGCTTCAACTGTATTATGACTTAGCCATTGATCTACGACCGCATGGTAATTGGCTGCCCAATATTTATGTTCGTTGCCTTTATATTTATTAAAGAAAACATCTATAAAGTTAGAGACTTTATTGTTTTGACGTCGTAGCAAATTTTTTGATGGTACTTTTATAATATCAAAATCTAAATCATAACCTTCTAATAAATTACTATCACTTTTTGCATTGGAATAGACATCTGAATAATTTTCTGGATCCAAAGTTACCACGGTAGGATTAACACCATATTTGCGGAGGTGTTTTACAAATCGAGCGGGTCTTGCAGAACCTCCAATGTTTAAAGGCGGAAATTGATAGGCTATGTAGAGGATATTGATCACCTTATAATTGAATTTTTTTTAATGACTCTAATGTTAATTCGTTTTCGAATATGAATTGATTACTTCTTAAGGTTTTTTCATCCCAATTCCACCATTTTAATTTTTGTAATTCTTCAATGATGTCGTCTTGAAACCGATATTTTATAATTTTTGCTGGAGAGCCTACTACAATCGCATAAGCTGGCACGTCCTTATTGACAAAACTGTTTGCACCAATGACTGCTCCATCACCAATGGAAACATTTCCATAAATCATGGCATTCGCACCAATCCAAACATCATTACCTATAATGATGTCTCCATTATTTATAATCTCCGACTTGTTTGTTGTATGAAACACATTTTTAAATATTTGATAAGTCGTTATTTTTTTATAATTATGACCATCAAGCTGTATGGAAACGTTTCTGGCAATTGAACAAAAATTACCAATAGTAACTTTTCCATCACCAGCATAAATATTCAACCCGGGTCCATTGAGCGCCGAATTACCGCCTATTCCAATTTGACCATAACATTCTGTCCTTAAGACTTTTGAATTATCTCCTATGGTTATTTTACCATCAAAATAATTACCATATACTGAAGCAGATTTAGGATAGGACACATTCGCTTTTGATTTAATGTAATTTTTAGTCATTAAAAGACTAAATAATTTCTGAGAAAGCTTATTTTTAAAACTATCCATTATATTTTTTTAATCATTTTTGCTGGAACTCCCGCATATACTGAATTTGCTTCTAAATTTTTAGTTACTACAGAACCCGCTGCAACTACCACATGACTTCCAATAGTTACTCCAGGTAATATGGTTACATTGGATCCTATCCAACTGTCCTTTCCAATAACGATCTTATCCGTATATGTTTTACCTGCCCATGCCGCTTTGTCTAACTCATTATATTCGTGGTCATGGGTATAAAATGTACAATTTGGTCCGATAGCTACATTTTCTTCTATAATAATATCGTCTGATAGATCAATGATGCAACTATCACCTATGTGAGAATTGTTATGCATTGTAAATTTCCCAAATAAACCCGGTTCTCTTGAAAAAATTGAGCAGAGTGAATGTATACTTGTGTTGTCATGAAATATCCAATCGTTCTGAATAAACATTCTAACACCATGCCCTAAAATAAAATTATTTCCAATTTTTAAGCTTTGTCTAGCGCCTATTAAAATTGCAGAGTCTTTTTCTAACTTCGAATTATCCCCAATTCTAAGCAAAGATCCTTCCCCAACTCCCAAGTTTACTCCTTTCTGTATATGAGCATGATCTCCTATAACAATTTCTCCTTTTCCTTCTACCTTGATCGGAAATGATAAAACTGCATTTTTTCCGATAGTTGAATTCATTAATCTATATAGCCAATAAACATTTCTGATTATTGAATTTATCCAATATTTTAAATAAGAGGTAAAAATTTTCATTTTACAAATTTAGATGTTACGATATTTTATCTGAAATTCCCTTCTTTGAAAATTTATATTTCACCAAGTCAAAGTATGATAATTTTGAATATTTTTTAAGTTCAATAGCTTTAGCAATATTCCCCTTTCTGTAGTTAAATAGAATTAGAGACGCATTTAATTTTTTATAATTATTAATTATCTGTTTTTTGTCACTTTCTTCTAAAGGACAATTTTCTTCTTCCAAATGATTTAAAGCCGATTGAAAGGTTTTTAACGCATTTAAGGGGTTTTTTTGTCTTACTGCTTTTTCTTGACCTTCAGAACTTCTATACCATACAATTCCATGTGGCATTAAAACAATTTTATAAACTTTAGCTAATCGTAACCATAGTTCAAAATCACCGTAGTGCCTTACTTGTGCAAATCCATCTGACTCGTCAAAAACTGAGCGTTTAATAATACTAGACAATGGGGCTTTATTAAAGATAAGTTTTTGCTGAACGTAATGGCGTTTATAGGTTTCCGTTGGAGAAAGCTCAAAAGGAAACATACGTTCGGAGTCTTGTTCAAGTGAGCATAAAC
>JBARDR010000402.1:0-5267 GCA_049795335.1 Gelidibacter sp.
GACTTTATCGCTATTGCTTGGTGGAACTGTTTCGGTATAGCAATTTAAATTCAGATTCTGAATCTTTGCCACACGATAGCGTAAGAAAAATTAAAAAAAATGAAAAAAACTTATTCATATAGTGGATGGTTAATTAATAGTTTTATTAAATGTCAGTGGTTTGGTTGCGTGTAATGCGTGCAACTTAAATTATCAAAATCACAAGGTCTAATTTTATATTTGAGATTAATTCAGGATTTTATAATCTAATTATCACTCTATAACTGGTTTTTAATTTTTATATAATTCAATATCCGCAACGTAATTCAATTCGGCCCAATCGACTATATCAAAGCTTTCAAACTTTTTTTCCCATTCATTCTCTTGACCTTCCGGAACTTTAAACTGTATGATTCCACTGTTCAATTCTGGATTGTGTTTATCCTTCAATTCTAACTCGCCCATTGACAATAGCCAATCTTGTTGATAATCGACGGTATGCATATCAAAAAGTCTTGGGAATATCCATATGCGGTTAGTTTGAGCATATAAATACCCATTTACAAACCAGTTTACGCCATCATTTGTATAATTCTTTTTATTCAGGTTATCCAAAACATCCTTTAGGCTTTCTGGCGGTAAGTTAGACGTAAATGATAATGAGGTAATATGATCAACTTCAAGTTCAAATTGATTTATGAAGTCAAATATCTCCTTTATATCTATTCCACTTTTTATCCCGACTAAAATTTCTCCAGGAATAATTTCTTGGGTATCCAAATTCGAATCATCACTAGAACAAGATGGTGAAATTCCGATTAACAAGAGTGACATCATAATTTTTTTCATTGGTTATAATTTTTATTACTGCTGCAAACGTCTCATAATTCCATCAAAAGATTGTTTAACTGTAATACACATCTTGAGATCAGGAAAGCCTCGGAAGTGATGTCTATGGACAAAATTTGGTTTTCCGAATTCCTAGGATTTTCCAAGTTGATACTTACAAATCCATATTTATTATTATCCGCAATTAATATTCAAATTTGTAGATATAGTTCCCATAACAAACATCAAATCCTGGGTCAATGCCAAAATAATTGGTTCTTTTCTCAAGAAGTTTATTCTCAGCGTACTTATTTTCTTCAATAATGTTTTCTCCATCACGGATTATAACTAATCTATTTTGAGAATCATATTCAAATGACTTTTGATAAATTAAACCGCCTAATTTTGTTTCTTTCTGTTCTTCGATCAAAAAATCCTTGGCATATTTATAGGCTGTAATATGATGTTTTTCAGCATTTTTAGTATAATCTATTCTTGTTGAAAGTTTTCCATTATTATATTCATAGGTACTAAAACCTCCCCAGTACTCCCATTCTTTGACTAATTTATTGTTTTCATACTCCTTGCGAGCTTCGCTATCGCTTTCATCAATTAGTTTTCCATCACTATCATAATTGCGGAATTTGTATAAAATATTGATTAATTGATTGTTCTCATTATAAAGAAAAGTCTTTTCAATTTTTATAGAGTCCGAAAAATACAACTCTGATATAATCTGATTTTGTGAATTATAATCAAAAGCTGTCTCGCTTTGTAAGGCGCCATTTTGCATTGTTGTTTCGGTCAGCAACTTATCTCCGGCATACTTATACGTCACGGTTTTTAAGGGAGCATCACTTGTAGCCTGGCAATAGACAATAATTGCACTTGGATTATAAAGTTCAGAAGGAACCGAGTCGTCATCTGTTGTACAACCCATAAATGTCAGTGAACATAAAGTCAAGAGTATTGTATTCTTCATCATAATATATTTTTTCTAGCATTACTTCAAGTTAGGTTTCGTGCGAAATATTGATAAGCTCTATTTATATCTTTGAATGTCACGTATCATTATTAATATTTCAGATAAAAACAAACTTTTAATTACGTCGATTATCTAATAGATGCATAATCAGGTATTTGGTTGCGTCCAATGCACTAAAAACTTTAATTTTGCATAATCCTGACTTCCTCATCAAGTCCATCATGAGTTCGACTGACCTATTATTCTAAAGATACATTTAGTTGTGTATTTAACATTTAGAACCGATATCCAATCCGCAAATGTAAATTCACTGCCACATCAGATCCATTTATGAGAACCACATTGTCTTTTTTAAAGTAATGAACATTACCAACACCGAATCCTGCTTCACACGTAAAATGATTACCAACATTTCTTCTAATTCCCAAGGTTGGTATAATGGAAATATCAGCGATGAAATTAGGGTTACTTTCATTAGAAATCAAACCAATCAGGATGATAGGTGTTTTTATGGCGAGGAAATTTCCGCTGTTTCATTTGTCCGTCGTGATTTACTTGCGCGCTTGTTTAAATTATAATACCACCACGGTTCTAATGTTATATCGGGTGCCAATAAAAATCCATTAATATTATTAATATTCGCTTCCATAAATTCCAGTATCGAGACCGATTATGCTTCTAAACGCGATTTGATTGGATATTTTCGCTTCATTTTGTACCCAAATTCCTAAAAAGCCATTTTGGATGCCGAAAAATCGATTTTTCGACACTTGACGTTTGAGATTTGGCGATTAAGGTTAGTCCGCAGATGATTAGGGTCAATGTGATTTTTCTCATTCATTCCCTTTTTTAATCTGTTACAGAGTCATAATATCCAAACCTTATGGTCCCTTTATAAAATATAAAATGGGTTTCAGTTTCTGAAAACTCAATATTGTCAAAAAGAATAGTGTAATTAACATTTTCGAAACCAGAGTTGACGCTTCCCGAAAACGAGGTGCCATCCAGTTCAATGTCCTCATAGATGCCTGAAGAAGATTCGAATGACACGTTTTCAGCTTCAAACCTGATGCTTATATTGGCATGAGGTGAATTGATGTAAGCTTCAAAGGCCAGAATGGTAAAGGCCATTTCAGGCGCGTCTCGAAAAACAACACATTGGTTGGATTCAATTAAAAAAGATTCAAGAAAACTTTTGTCTAAGCAAATGGAGCTTTCTTCATTAGTATCACTCCTTTAGCCGTATGACGGCTTTGTAAAAGGACGTTTACCTTACTCAGCAGAATCAAATCCCTTGATCATTTAAGAAACAATGTAATATTCCTACTGTCTACTGCATCCTTACTGCATACCTACAGCATACCTACAGCATACTTATAGCGTGCTTATAGCATACTTATAGCGTGGTTACAACGTATTAGTTTCGTATAACATCCATATCGACCCCTACTCATTCCCTAATAAGCCTTGGATCAGTTGCTGCAAAGGTTAATAAATGACATGGTAGGGTACAATACAAAAGGTCGTGGAGAACGACTTAAGGACGGGATCCATTAATTAAAGTAGCGTCTTACCAAAAGATTCAACAGGTTCTTTTTTTGGAATTCCATAAGGTTAGATGGATCCCTTTAAAACAAAAGTGGACCACTAATTGGATCCCATCTCATCCGCTTTCAACAGATAAGTTAACAAATTGTCATTGGATTAAATGCCTTTAATACTGCTGGTACCCAACGAAACTATCAAAAACAAAAAAGCCGCTACTTACGTAACGGCTTTGTTTGCTCCTCTTCTTGGGCTCGAACCAAGGACCCTCTGATTAACAGTCAGATGCTCTAACCAACTGAGCTAAAGAGGAAGGTTAATTTATATACTTTTAAGCGTTTCTGATCATTCAGAAGTTTGCTTTTGTTTTTCTTTAAAGAACGTTTCCCGAAGCTCTTAAGGCAAGCTAAAGGATAAGGCCTAATACCTTATTTTGAGGATGCAAATATAGTATGTTTTTTCACTTGAACAAAACTATTTTGAAATATTTTTAATTCATTATTGCCTTAAAGATATCATTACCATTAGCGAACAATACTAACATAATGAGAATCACGAATCCAACTACCTGAGCGCCCTCTAAAAACTTTTCTGAAGGTTTGCGTCCTGAGATCATTTCGTACAATAAAAACATCACGTGACCACCATCCAATGCGGGAATGGGCAAAAGGTTTAGAACTCCCAACATGATTGAAAGGAATGCCGTAATACCCCAAAAGTATTCCCAGCTCCAAGAAGAAGGGAAAATATCGAATATAGCCTTAAAACCACCGACACCTTTGTAAGCGCCAGTACTCGGACTGAAAATTAATTTTAACTGCGTGAAATAGCCTGTAATTTGACTGGTAAACTTATCGTAACCAACGCCAAAGCTATCGCCTAAAGTGTATTCTTTCTTAACAATATCAAAATAGCCTAATTCGGCAAGGTCATTTGCAGAAACACCACCTTGAACTATACCTAAAGTTCCCTTATCGCTAATTTGTAAATCACGAGAAATGGTTTGGTTGTCTCGTAGAAAATTCATCTGTACAGTCTGACCTTTTAGTTGAGTTACAATAGGCTCTACTTCATCGCGATATTTTATTTCCTGCCCATTGATAGCAGTCAAGATATCGCCTTTCTTCAAATCAACAGATTTATTCAAGGATGAATCAGGCACTTCGACCACGAAGAACGGGATTCTAAGCTCGAACAATCTTCTATCCTTACTCGTAGATAATTGTCCTAAGAAATCTTCAGGCAAAGCAATAGTTTGCTCTGCACCATCTCGTTTTATGGTTATCGTTTCAGCACCAATGATATTACTTCGAACATCCGATTCATTTACAATAGTAGTATTACCAACCTTAACAATCTTATCTCCAGTTTTAAACCCTAAGTCCGTTAGTAACGGATTTTCGATTAAATACCCATCTTTTATACTGTTAGAAGCAATATCGGTGTCGCCATATCCGAAAGACATGAAAACGTAAATGAAATAGGCCAAAACAAAATTGACCGTGACGCCACCCAACATGATAATCAAGCGTTGCCAAGTAGGTTTGGAACGAAACTCCCAAGGTTGTGGGGGTTGTGCCATTTGCTCCTTGTCCATGCTTTCATCAATCATTCCGGCTATTTTCACATAACCACCAAGCGGCAACCAACCAATTCCATAAACGGTATCACCGATTTTTTTCTTAAACAAGCTGTATTTAACATCGAAAAACAGGTAGAATTTCTCCACTCGTGTTCCAAATAATTTTGCCGGAATAAAATGTCCTAACTCGTGAAGCACGATTAATAGGGACAAACTCAATAAAAATTGAGAAATTTTAATTACAAACTCCATTGATCTCTTTTCAAAAAAAATTATAAGGCACAAAAGTAGTCTTTTAACACCATTTAGAAAACTAAACCTTTTCGATTCACTATTTTTTTAACAACG
>JBARDR010000403.1:0-5739 GCA_049795335.1 Gelidibacter sp.
GATTTCTACTGGAAGCGAGATGTTTTCGGTCGTATTATCTGTATAAATCACTTGAAGCTGCACTGGCATTGGGATTTGCCCATCATTTTCAACAGTGATAAGATAATTGCCTTGATAAGGCTCTACCGAAGAAATGCCTAAATCAATATTTCCATTTCCATAAAACCAACCTCTCCAGAAGTAAGATAAATCTTCTCCAGCCGCATTTTCGATATGGTTAAAAAAGTCGTTTGGCTGTGGATGTTTGTAGGCCCAATGACGGATATAACTTTTAAATGCATAATCAAAACGCTCCGGACCCAAGATGTATTCGCGAAGCATGAACAGACCCGCTGCAGGTTTGTAATAGGCGGTATAGCCCAAGTTTCTTGCATTGGCGACTTCTGGAGACGTATTAATGCCTTCGCGGTTTTCATAAGTCAGATAGCGCACTAAAGTACGAGGCTTATCCGTTGTGCTCGGATATTCACCATTGTTGAAAGCTACAGTACTGTAATGGTTGATAAAGGTATTAAACCCTTCATCCATCCACGGGTAACGGCGTTCGTTATTTCCAACGATCATAGGAAACCAGTTATGCCCAAATTCGTGGTCAGTAACGCCCCATAAATCTTCACCCGCGCTTTTATAATGACAAAAACTAACGCCAGGATATTCCATGCCCCCAACGTTTGCTGCCACATTTATAGCGTTGTGATAAGGATAAGGGAAATATGTTTTTGAATAAAACTCAATAGACGCTTTCGAATATTCGGTGGAACGCGCCCAAGCGCCCTTGCCGTCACTTTCCTTAGGATAAACTGATTGTGCCAACCCGGTTTTTCCGTCCCCTAAATTCATGCGGGCAGCATCCCAGATGAATGCTTTTGAAGCAGCCCAGGCCACATCGCGTGTGTTTTCCATTTTGAAATGCCAGGTCAGGGTTCCACTCGTTTTAGCTTGTGCGACAGGTTTTCCAACTTCATTCGCCTTGATGATATAAACAGTTTTATCACTTTTTTCAGCCTGCGCCAAACGTTCTTGTTGGGTTTTGGTCAACACTTCCTTTGGATTCTGTAATATTCCTGAACAAACAACCGTTTGATTTGCCGCTGCCGTGATTTTTACGTCAAAACTGCCATATTCACAATAAAACTCACCAGCACCTAAATACGGCTCTGTATTCCAACCGACCACATCGTCAAACACTGCTACACGCGGATACCATTGGGCAATAGCGTAAATTGTTCCGCCTTCAGTTTCTAATCGTCCCATACGATCCATCCCTTCCACAGGTACCTTGAATTTGAAATTCATTTTTATGGTCACTTCGCCGCCTTTGGCCGCTAAGGGTTTATCCATGAAAAGCTGCATCCTGGTATCGTTTACCAAATATTTTGAAGACGTTCCTGTTTTTGTGACTGCAGAAACATTCGACAATTCAAAACCACCTTCAACATCACCATTGTAACGATTCCCCAGTACCGGAGTGGTTAAAGTTCCACGAGAGGTTTCGGTAAAACGATCCTGCTCCAAATACAACCAAATAAAATCCAAAGTTTCTGGACTGTTATTAATGTAACGAATGGTAACACTACCAGCAACGGTATGGTTTTTTTCGTCTAAAGTGACGTCCAGGCTATAATCGGCAGCATTCTGCCAATACTCTGTACCAGGCTTCCCGGAAGCCGTGCGATAAACGTTCCCTTGTCGATACGATATATCGTCAAAAAGATGTTGATTTCCATAATTTGCTTCCTGAGCAAAAACTGAAAAGGAAAAAACGAAAGCCAACACTGCGAGTAAGGCGTTGCTCTTAAAGTATGTCATGTTATAAATTTTAAAATAGAATTTGATAGCGAAGATACTACTTTGAGAGGAAGTATTTATAGGATCATAAATGTTTCAGAACAGGAAAAATAATTTCTTCCTTTTGTAAAAGAAACTGATGACGTCTTTATTTTTCAGGTGAGATCCTCCATCTGTCATTAAACCTTTTTGCCTGCCCCCATAATGTCCTTGACAATATAGACTTCGTTTTTACAAGTATTAAGATTATATTAAGGTTCCTTAAGAAAGGTTAATATAATTTTGCAGGAATGAATAATTCAAAGAAAAACAAGTTTACGGAAGGACGAATTATCAGTTCACTATTAAGCTTGGCAGGCCCGATTATTGCTGCAAACATTCTCCAATCGGCCTATCAATTAATTGATACTTTTTGGCTGGGAAGATTGGGTGCCGACGCCGTTGCAGCGGTAAGCTTAAGCTTTCCATTACTATTTTTGGTCCTCTCTCTTGGGGCAGGACTCACATTGGCAGGAACGGTCATGGTGGCCCGATATCAAGGCGCCGACAACCAACAGATGGTGAATTTCAGTTCGTCACAAAGCGTTTTTCTAATTTTCTTGACCTCCGTTCTATTGGCCGTTATCAGTTATTTTGCGGCTGAACCCTTAATGAAAGTTATGGGCGCCGGACCTGATATTATTGAGAATGCCATCACCTACTTCAAAGTATCCTCCATAGGCTTTGTGTTTTTGTTTCTGTTCTTTATTTTCCAATCCCTGATGCGTGGCATTGGTAATGTCATGCTCCCAGTTTATATTGTCCTGTGTACAGTAATTCTCAACGCTGTACTGGATCCCTTGTTCATTTACGGTTATGGCCCAATTCCTGGTTTTGGGGTGGCTGGCGCTGCGGTAGCTAGCGTTATTACTCAAGCCGTCGCTTCCTCCATTGGTTTGTATATTTTGTTCAAAGGTAAACATGGCATTAAAATCTCTTTAGCCTCTATGAATTTCAATATAGACCACCTGAAAAGAACTTTTAATATCGGACTTCCTGCAAGTATTGAACAATCCACCCGTGCTTTAGGGATGACCATGATGATGGCCATCGTGACCAGCTTTGGCAGTGATATTGTTGCGGCCTACGGAATTGGTGCCCGGATGTTGAGTTTCATAGTAGTTCCCGCCTTAGGACTAGGTATTGCCACCACCGCTTTGGTAGGTCAAAACATTGGGGCCTTGAAGATTAAAAGAGCAGAAAAAGTAGCAAAACTAAGTGCGAAAGTCGCGTTCTTTGGATTTACCAGCATGGGAGCGCTCATGTTTATCATTGCTGAACCCTTGACCGCCCTCTTCATCCCAGAGGATCCACAGGTCATTAAAGAAGGAGCGCTGTTCATTAAAATCATGTCTGTCAGTTTTGGGTTTCTTGGTTTACAACAGGTCATGAACGGAACCTTTAACGGTGCCGGATTTACCAAAGCTTCCATGATCATCTCCATCATGTCTCTTTGGATCGTACGATTTCCTTTAGCCTACATTCTCTCCTATAACCTTAAAATGGGGCCGGAAGGCATTTGGTGGTCCTTCCCCATCTCCAACCTGATCGCAGGCATCGTGGCTTTTTCATACTTCAAGACTGGATATTGGAAAAAACGAGTCATCCGCGACCGGAGTTTATTGACGGTGCATGACTAAAAACGTACCGTGTGGATTTGTCCTTTTGCGTTTATAAACTGAGGTAGTCTAAAGGTTTTATGATATTTCTCCCCAGTATTGGTCACATGCACGCTTTGCGCAGATAGGCCAACCGCAAAGAACATGAGATGAATAATGAGAAAGATTTTTATCAATTTCATTTAGCCACTGCTTTTTTCTTCTTTTGGGAATCACGCCATTCCCAAGGCGCCACGGGATTCGAATCTTGCCAAAGTCCGATTTTAGATTTCCGGGCCTTATCCTCCATCTGCTGCAAGGTTTTATCTTTTGAATACTGCACATAATGCCACGCCCAACCATTTTTGACCAATTCATGACATAAACTTAAATTATCATCATAATTGACATTAGCGATATAGCGTTTGTATCGGTCTTTGGACTGAACCTTCACCCTTACCGTTTTTCCAAAAATGGCTTTGGAAGTAAACGCTGTGGCCTTTGCAGAAAACGCCTGCTTTTTTTCCGGACAGTCAATGTTTGCCAATCGCACTTTTATCACTGTTGAATCTGCAGTAAGGAGTTTGAAGGTATCACCATCCATGATGCCTACGACTTTTCCTGTGAAGGTCTGGGAAAAACAGCTAATCGAAATAAAAAATAGTAAAACAAATACTCTCATGAAGGTTTAAACTTTGGGGCTTATTTAGGAGGCCAAGTTAGGGTTTTTTATAAGATTGGGTTTTACAAAAAAGCCAATGGTGAAAATTGATGCAGCATGCCAAGTAAAATCACATCCGATGGTGGGCAGGAGATGCCTAGGATGTTCTTAATAAGCCATTGTTTTCCTTAATTATTAATCTTAAAAAAACCATGCCGTTTATCGCACGGGTATTAATTTTCATTAAAACTTCCCTCGATTCAATCCAGCCGATATCAAAAACATCTAATGTTTACCATTATTTTACCGGTTTCAAAAACCCACGCTTTATATTTGCACACAAACCATGATCAAAATGCTCAAAAAAATACGAATCGACACTTTTGTCATCGCGATAGTTATTAGTATTCTCCTTGCTTATGTATTCCCACAATTGGGCGCCTCTGACAGCCCCGTGCCCATGAATTTGATCAGCAGCCTGGGTATATCGTTTATCTTTTTTTTCTACGGACTGAGCTTAAGTTCGCAAGCACTTAGAGATGGACTAAAAAACTGGAAGCTACATATGTCCGTTCAAGGATCTACATTTTTGTTATTTCCGTTGCTTATATTACCGTTCTTTCCATTAGTGAAAGACACTTCTCATGAAATTTTGTGGTTGGCCTTTTTATTTATGGCAGCCTTGCCCTCTACCGTATCTTCATCGGTGGTCATGGTATCTATGGCAAAAGGCAACTTACCTGGCGCCATCTTCAATGCCAGTATTTCAGGCATTATCGGTATCATCCTCACCCCGCTTTGGCTATTGCCGTTCATAAAACAAACGGATGTTGCTTTCGACTTTTCCTCAATTTATTTACAACTCATTACCGAAATTGTCATTCCCTTGGCATTGGGATTATTGCTCAGGAAGTTTCTTGCCGCATGGGCTATGAAACACAAACGCACCCTGAATAAATTCGACAAATTCATCATTTTACTCATCATATATAAGAGCTTTGTACACTCATTTGAAGACAAAATTTTCAGCAGTGTCAGTCTCCTTGAAATGCTCGTCATGTTCGCCTTGGTGGTCGTATTATTTGTTGTGGTATATGGTCTGACGGGATGGATTGGGAAACGCTTAAAATTCAATCATGCCGACCAAATCACGAATCAGTTTTGTGGCACCAAAAAATCCTTGGTGCATGGCACTGTATTTTCCGAAGCCTTATTTGGTCAAACCAACATTGTCGGCATTATTTTATTGCCGCTGATGATATATCACGCCCTTCAGATTTTAATTATAAGTGTAATTGCTACAAAAAAGGGGAAAGAGCAGATGGAAATCAACGAGAAACTTTAAGAAAACCTAGACCAGATTTAGGAGTTCTTAGCGGAATGCACTTCATAATTGTAGTGGTCGAATGCTCCAATTTAGACAGTGGCATCTTACAACTTAGGTAATCCGTTTTATAAAAATGGACACCAACAAAGTCATTGATAAAACAACAGGAATAATACCCCAAAGCTGCTCTCCGAGGTCTATTTTTAAAAATGGATTTATTAAAATGGCCGCTGCCAACCAAATGCAAAACCACATTTTGTCCTTTCTATAGTCATGATATGCCAAGAGCCCAAAACCAAATAAGCCCAGAAAGTGTATACCTGAGA
>JBARDR010000404.1:0-1764 GCA_049795335.1 Gelidibacter sp.
GAATTTATGCCGACAAAAGTGTTGACATTCACCTCAAAGCTTAATTGTTCAAACGCACCATTCTCGTCATTTAGCGCTGCTTTTCCTGTTATGGAATTGCTTGTTCCTTCAATCGGATACACGGGTCCAAAATCTACTTTGTAAGAAATTTCATTTAAAATCTCTTGTTGGCATAAGGCAATATTGGTTATAAAGAGCATTCCAACTATTAACCATAAAACTCTGAAACCTCTTAAATTTTTCATCTTTATATAATTTTATATGTAAAGCATTGGCATGTCCTTGACTTAGCATTTAATTTCGTTTTCTGTTAGAACTTGACGCTCTAGAACTAGGAGTTCTTTGTTCACGTTCTCCCGATCTAAAAGTGTCTTGAGGTGCTCTAAATTCGGACATTGCGCTGACTCTTTAGCATTGTGTTATTTTAAATTTCCGTTTCATTTTTTTCCTTTTTAAGTTCATGTGCAAGGTTTAAAAGATCTCCAAAAATAAACCGAAGTAAAAGTATATTTCAAACAAAACACGTAATGCTACTTAGGTAGCACTAGTGAAAAAAATTTAAGCTTTTTTTGAGGGTCGCACTTATAAAATAACCATCTTTCAACCACCTTTCAAGTTAAGCTAAGGGAACGATCATGAAAGGTATTTTGGATTAGTGAAAAACATACTCTGCAACGCACCCTACTACAAAACGGGACAACCCCCAGGGTTAGTTGTCGTTTCAGATAATGTGAGGTAAAAGTTTATTGTTCACTTGAAAAAAGTGTCTCTATTGGAGCCACTTTTTCATAAATTTCTCACCATGTCAAGGAAGACGAAAATCATCATCACCTGATATCCCCAGGTTCCCAGCCCTAAAGAAATTGTTATTAATAAAATCGCAAACAGAAAATAGGACATGAGCCTTATCAAGAATTTCCTAAAAGGCATCAACGGGCTCATTTTGTTTTCAAAAAGAGGTGTATTCGTTATTTTCTTTATAACCATTTTTAATCGTGTTCACTAAATCACTTTGTTAAATCTAAAAGAATTGGTTGAATACATAGTCATGCTAAATTTCAGAAATCGTCGTTATTAGGGATTGCTTACCAATTGAAGTAAAACTATTAGAAAAAATAAACGTCAACTGCTACTTAGGTAGCATTACCTCCACAAAATGCAATGTATTTTTGTTAACCCTATCAATATTAAATCAATACAATTCGTATAGCCTTTTTTAAATATGAAACGCACCCATGAAAAAATCGGCGATTGTCATATCATTGTTTGTCTCATTGGTATGTGAATGAAGGCGCCATCGTTAAAAAAGCGCAACTCTTATTTCAGTTAAGAAATCCACAGTACGAGGAAGCAGTGCGAAGCGCAAAAGCTGCTGTAAAAATTGCACAGGATAATGTGAAATCTTCCCAAATTATGGTCAATCAAATCGTATCTGGATATACACAACAAGCTATCTCGCCGCCCAATTAAGTCAAGTCCGTGATTAATTGCAAAAATTTGTGGCTGTCGTTGATCTCTATCAAAGTTTGAGAGGCGGATGGAAATAAAGTTATCATCATTATTGCTACTTAAGTAACAGTGAAACAATTTAAGGCTAACTAAATTTAATATGACAAATACATTTCAATAATGATAGAACAACTTAAAGCACTTGAAAACAACGCACTATCTTTTGAAGTTATTGATGGTTTTACAGAAACCGATGAGAAATTCTTCAAAAAAATGTTCAATAAAAAACTCGACGAAGGCTATGATAGCATAAAC
>JBARDR010000405.1:0-2611 GCA_049795335.1 Gelidibacter sp.
GATTAGTCGAAGTATTTATTTCATCCATATAAAATATACCTAAACCTCCACTGATATATAAATCAAGATATTCTAAGCTAAAAAGGTGATTTGAAAAATACCATTTTAGATTGGTGTTTGTAGAAAAATAAGTTAGTTTTTCACTTAATGTTTGCCCATCAAGAACATCACCAGACTTAAATCCATTGAGCATAATGTCTTGCTCTAAAGCAAATTGCTCTGTCCATTGATGTTCAATGGCAACCGCTAGTGGGAATTGGAAGGCAAAGTCACCTATTTTTTCAACGGGGTTTCGGGTTCCTAAACTACCAACGGCGTTAATACCCACGCTAGCTTTCCAATCGCTCTGAAACCTATGAAATCTTTGAGCGTTAACAGTTTGTCCTACAGCGAAAATAAACAAACATATAAGTAACTTTTTCATAAAAAAACTTTGTTCAAAAATAAGGCTTTACTTCTGAAATACAAAGACTATAGATAAAGTTTTTGAAAGATTAATTTTTCATTCTTAGGATTTTGTTCTTTATGATATGCGATCTGTAGCTTTTATTAAGAATAATTATTGTCATTCTCTCATTAATATTCTGAATGGTGTTCAATAATGAATAAATCAAATGCCCTAATTTTGGATTATGGAGCCTAAAAACAAAATAATATTTTAGACAGGTTGAATAGACAGAGGGTTTATTGGGTTCTAATTCTTTAAAGAATACACTTGACAAATTGAGAAACGATTGCTCATGTTCCTCAACATGAAAATCTTTTTGCCAGAGATTGTTGGCTATAATATTTAGTGCTAGGCAATCATAAATCGTCTTAAAACTCAGATATCCCATACGATGAGCTTTATCATTAATTTGTAGTGCTAAGATGGCAATCTTAATGGAATCTACTACTGATGGAATAGGGATACCATTGATAATTCGCTTGTTTTTGATTACTTCCTGATTAATAATTAAATGTTGGTATTTATCAATTAAGACGTCACAGTGAAGTTCAACGGCTCCATATTTTTGTTTTGAGATTTGCCTAGCCAGGTGTCGAAAGTTCTTTTGCTCATAATTAAAGTCGACCGTTTCATTATAACCACATTTAGTTAAGATTTCAAAGGCTTTGTCCAATTGGTTCGGTGCTACTAGGATGTCTATATCTCCGATCATCCGTTCAGCCTTATCTTTAAAAATATGTCCTGCAAGAAGGGCCATTCCTTTAATAAAGACATGCTCTATATTTTCTTTTTTGAGAATTTCAGAAACTTCATGTGCTTCCTTTAATAAGATCTCATTTCTGCCTCTGTTGATCGAGGTGATTTCTTCTAAATAAATATTTAAATCTTCAGGAATGAGGTCTATCAAGCCTTTAAGTTTGAGTTGACAATAGAGTGCGGGTAGCATTAAATGTTTACTGGCAATAATCACGACCGAATCCCAATCAATGGAGGTGTGTTTTAAATGTTCTGAAAGCGCTTCTTGATTGACGTTAAAACTCAAGATGTCTGCAATCAATTGCTTGGTGGAGTAAACAGACCTTTTTGCCAATGGGTTCAAGTGTTAAGAGAAAACCAAAAGTAAGTAAAAAAACAGGAAATTAATATTATGAATGCAATAGCTTTCTAAACTGCGCAACGGCATAATCGTTGTCTGAATAACGCAACTCAAAGCACTGCACGTCTTTTAACCAATTTAAGAAAAGTTGTGCATTTGATGCCACTGGTGAGAGCCAGGATTCCGGTATTAAAGTTGGAAGGATTTTATCTGTGCCAACTGCTTTTAATTCTGATTTTCCGTAGGCATCATATTTCACATATACAATTTTATGGCAGGGAACATGTGAGATGGCCTCGCCAAAACGTTTGATTGGTGGAATATACTTTAAATCAACAGGTTTTGAAGTGCTTCTATATACAGCAAATTGATCAAAGTCTGGAAACAAAGGTTGCAATATACTAAAAGCACCTTTCTTAACCGAAATGCCTGATGGAAAACGATATACATTAGCGTTTTCTGCTGATAAAGGGGTAAAGTCATCTGCTAAAACGTCAAATCCACTGGCCATCAACACAGCGGACAAGGTGCTTTTTCCGTTGCCCGAATCGCCGATAATCATAATGGCTTCTTTATCATTACAAACGGTCGAGGCATGAAACGTAGCAATCCACTCGGATTCTTGTTTGTCATAAAGCACATTAATAAGTTGTAGAGCAAACTGGCCTTGCAGTAAGTGGTAATCTGTTAATGGGTAGTGTCCAATATATAAATTGTCTTTATAGAGATAGAGATTATTTCCATCTTTAAAAATATGAAAACTGCAAGATATAGCATCGGTTCGAGGGGCGGTTGCATGAGTCCATTGTGGATAAATAAGAGCTTTGATGTCTTCCGACCCAAAGTTTATTTTAATAACCGTGTTTCCAAAACAATAAAGCTCCACTATATCAGACTTAGGTATCAAAGGATATTTAGGTTTTTTTATATCTACTTCTTCCTTTTGATTTGAGCTGACCAGCAATTCGGTGATTTCGTTATAATAGAGGTCTGCTTTCTCAAGTGGTATATTGAGATTGTTCTGTAATTGACTTAAAAAATCTTTTTGGGTAGGGCAGTCCAAGTGT
>JBARDR010000406.1:0-3352 GCA_049795335.1 Gelidibacter sp.
GGCTAATGGCGACCTTTCTCGGGATGTCGATTTTTTTATTGCAGATAATTCTAAAGAAAAACAGCATATTATCGTTGAAGAAATTTATGATAATGCTGGTCTTTATATGATCCCCTATGGTTTAAATAGCTTAGATCTAGAAATTCCAAAAAACCAACGATTGATTCCTGAAACAACTGGGATTAAAATGATGTTGGATATTCTACATCGAAGTAGATTGCAATTTCCAGGGATGGGAATGGGTTTTATCAAGCGAATGTTGGATGAAGCGACACAACATTGTAAAAACAGAATGGTAGGCGCTGGAAATTTATTAGCCATGGATCAGGTTCAATTTCAATTGGCCAGAATTCAGTCGGCTTTTACTCTAAGTTCGGCCATGTGTCTAAGAAGTACTGAGATCAGCGGTATCGAACACAACCTTGCAACCAACGGTTTGGAAGCTAATAGCATGAAAACGGTAGTCACCGATTTAATGCAGGAATCTGCTCAACTTCTAACCCAGCTTTCTGGTGCCAGTGGATATCGATTAAGTCATATTGGCGGTCGTGGAATCATGGACAGCCGACCTTTTCAAATATTTGAAGGCTCTAACGAAATGTTATATTCTCAAATTTCTGAAATGATTACGCGCGCCATGAAAAAGAGTAAGCTATCCAATCTGTTTGAATATCTAAAAACTTTAGATGTTACCACTGAATCGTGTGAGTATTTCAAAAAAGACCTTAATTTCGAAATCGCCACTAATCTTTCTCAACGAAAACTGGTCGATTTAGGAAGGGTTATCGCCAGAATAGTGAGTGTGGGCTATGTTTTGGAACTTCAGCATAAAGGCTTTAGAAAAGATCTTGTTGCTAATTGCATTACCATGGTCCAACAGGAAATATCTGGTTTGTTCAGTTATTTTCATTTCGATAACACGGTAAAAGTCATTGAGGATTATTCTGATAATAGCGCTTGGTCAACATTTGCATAGTGCTTATCCTGTCTTAGAATTGATTTAGGACTTAAATTATATAAATGCCTGACTTAGAAATGCAAAATTTAATATTGCCTTTTCAAGTCAGGCGTTATGTTTTTATGACCTATGTTTAAGCGTGTTAGGTCAGCATGCTCATAAGCTGTTTTCACATCATTTTAGGAAACATCATTTAAAGTGAAGTCTCCTCAAATAATGTAAAAAAATAGTATAGATTTGCCTTATATAATGGGGTGCTTGCCATTAATTATGCAGGCTGAGAAGATACCCAAGTGCTTTTTTGCACGGAACCTGATACAGATAATGCTGGCGTAGGGAACGATAGTAATACACTACTTGGCTATTTCCTCGATTTCATTGAAACTATAACAATGATCGAAGATTATTTATTTCATCTTACTTTTCTGCAGATCCTAGGCACGGCCTTAGGAATTGTTCAGGTGCTTTTAGCCAGAAAAAATAACATCAATAATTATCTTTTTGGAATAGGTTCCATTCTCATAAGTATTTGGGTGCTTTATCGTTCGCAGCTTTACGCAGATATTTTATTGAACCTGTACTATTTTAGTATGAGTATTTATGGTTGGTTTTATTGGAAATTTGGTAAACAAAAGAAGATAGCTCCTATTTCCTGTTCCAGCAAAGAAGAACATCTCAAGGCATTGGGTATCGTGGTCGTCTGCTTTGGCTTGATGGCATATTGGCTCAGGTTTTATACCAATTCAAATGTTCCGATATGGGAGGCTGTTGTGGTTGCCTTTGCCTGGGCGGGGATGTGGCTTATGGCCAAAAGGAAAATGGAAAACTGGATTTATCTTAATATTAGTAATGTTATTGCGATTCCGTTATTTTTTTACAAAGAGTTATATGTTTATGCTGGCTTGACGATTTTCTTGTTTATAGTGGGCATTTCAGGATATATTAAATGGCAAGAAATTTTAAAAAATGAAAAACTCGAACAACCTACAACAGCTTAGAGAACATTGTTTTGGAGCCACTGTTTTCTCTCCTGAACTATTAAAGTGGATTGAAATAGAGAACCTTTGGAACTTATGGGTGCCCAAAAGCCATCGCGGTCTGGAAGCTTCATTGAGCGACGGTCTGCAAAAGCTGAAAAACTTGGCGCGCACGGACGGAAGTCTCGGTTGGACCATTACCTTGTGCAGTGGTGCCAATTATTTTATCGGGAATTTGAATAAGGAAGTTGCTGACGAAATTTTTGCGAGTTCCGAAAGACCAATCCTTGGTGGAAGCGGTGGTGTTTTTGGAACGGCTGAAAAGATGGAGAAAGGCTATAAAATATCAGGGGAGTGGCGTTACGCTACCGGAGCTCCCTATCTCTCACATTTTACCTTGAATGCACGCATAATGCAAGATGGAAAAGAAGTAATGGAAAGTGATGGGGCGCCTAAAATCCGTTCTTTCGTGATTCCAAAAGAAAAAGTTCAAATCATTTCACATTGGAATACAATGGGACTTTTGGCAACTGCTACAGATTCCTTTGAGGTCAATGCAGATATAGATGAAAAATACTGTTTTCAATATAACCACTTTAATCTTCCTCAGCCAATTTTTAAAATTCCATTTTCTCTTTTTGCTGATCTCACACTTTGGGTGAATTATTTGGGAATGGCGGAACATTTTTTAGAGGAAGCACAAACCATTCTACCAAAAGAAGCGCTAAAAGATTTAGCACAGATGGTTTCCATAACAAATCAGGATATTTTTCAATTTTCAGAAGAAATCGAAAGTGTTATTCAGAAGTCAGAAAGTTTTACAGAGGCATATATCCAAAAAGTACATCATCAAGCCGCCGATTCTGTAAGCAATATTTCTCGCTTAATCATAGGAGTTTATCCTAAGCTAGGCATCAAGGCCTGTAGAACTGACCATCAACTCAACCAGGTTTTCCGGGATTACTTTACGGCCACTCAGCATCATATTTTCTTAAAGTGAATTAAAAGGTTGTCATTTATAGCTGATGAAACACTCAGTAAGCTGTTTGTCTATGATTTAAAAGGATAAACTAATAAGAGTGGCGTTTTTTAAACCTCCGCCATAAAGTTTGTCAGACCGGCCCGACAAGGCGTTTATCGGGCAAGTATTTCACTTTATTTCCAAGTAATTTAGTCTTGCAGTTTATATAAATAATAGCCACCGCCTTTGTCATAACTACAAAAAATCAAGAATTTTCCATCTGGAGAAACACCAATTCCTCGAGGCTCAGCACCGTTGACTTCTGGTAAATCCAGGGTCCACATCTCCTTGTTTTCGCTATTTCTGTAATGGAAGGAGGAAGGCGAAATGCCGCTGGAACGCAATGCAAAATAAAGCGCTTGATCATTTACTTGTAACGCACTGGAACCAGCATTC
>JBARDR010000407.1:0-2415 GCA_049795335.1 Gelidibacter sp.
GTACAAATCTCGGGTTGTCCAATTATATCATTAACGATTCAAAGTTCATTAATTATACAAAAAACGAAGGTTTACAGGGGAATGAGTTTTCGGATGGCGCTATTTATCAAAGTCCTGATTCCGATTATATTTTTGCAGGTGGTGTTAAAGGGTTCAATTACTTTATAGCATCGCGTGTGGAAGAGTCTGACGTTATTCCGAATATTTTTATTGATGAAATTAGCGGCCAGAATGCCGAAACTCCATATTATCAAGGTCTTGTCATAGCGCCAAATTCGAACAGCAATCCGGTTATTGTTTTAAAACATGATCAAAACTTTTTTGATATCGAATTGTCTGCTTTAACCTATATTAATAGTGAAAAATGCCAATACGCTTACAAGCTGGATAATTTTGACCAAGATTGGAATGCCATAAATAATCGTAGAACTTTTTCTTTTACTAACGTTCCACAAGGCGATTATGCTTTATGGCTCAAATGGACCAATAGTGATGGTGTTTGGGGGCCACCAGTTCGCGCTATTAGCATTCAAATCAAACCTATCTTTTGGGAATCAAATATGGCCATAGCCGTTTACCTTATCTTTCTGTTGTTGTTGCTTCTTTTGGTGTGGAGCTATTTTAATAAGCAGTATAAATTAAGGCAAAACATTATTTTTCAGAGGAAGGAAGAGGAAATTCATCAAAATCGGCTTAATTTCTTTACTAATGTTGCCCATGAGTTTCAAACCCCTTTAACCTTGATTCTCGGTCCAATTCATAAACTTTCAAAATCTACAAATATGATCGCTACCGACCAAAAGTTTGTCAATATGATTGAAAGAAACTCATCAAGATTACTTTTTCTAACGCAACAACTCTTAGAATTTAGAAAGGCAGAACATGGGCATTTGGGAGTGTTCCTGAAACAGTTTGACCTTGTCAATTTGGTGGAGCAAATTGCGGAACTCTTTGATGAATGGGCATTACAAAATAATATTGATTATAAATTGGAAATCACTTCCGATTTATCGGGATGGTTTGATAAGGATAAAATTGAAATCATAGTATTCAATCTGTTATCTAATGCGTTTAAATACACGCCTGACCATGGAAAAATAACCTTGACCTTAGGGATTCACCAGCATGATTTAAAAACCTTGACCATTGAAGTGGCCAACTCGGGAAAAGGAATTCCTAAGGAAAAATTGGAATCGGTATTTGACCGCTTCTTCTTGGCCGATAACAAGAGCCATAATGACAAGTTTAGAACCGGGATTGGGTTGGCCTATATAAAAAAAATGGCGACGCTACTGGGAGGCGATGTTTTTGTTTCAAGCGAAGAAAATAAAGTCACCACTTTCAAGGTTTTACTGCCTTGTGGTAACACTGATTTTAATGAGCAAGAATTGGACCATCAGGAAAGCCAGATTTTTATCTCAGATCATCTTCAAAATATTATGGATGATGTATTTGGGAAATCTCACAGGGCTCCTAATAAAATAACCGCGCTTGAAAATCTTTTAAATAGAAAAAAATCGATTCTAATTGTTGAGGATGAAAAAGAAATCCATGGATTTTTAAATGAATTGCTCCACGAAAAATACAGGATAATTATAGCGTTTAATGGCGAGGAAGCCTTGGCCATTATTGAAAATGAGGAGCCAGACATCATTATTAGTGATGTCATGATGCCTAAAATGAATGGTATTGAATTGTGCTATAAAATTAAAAGCACGATCAAAACCTGTCATATTCCTTTTATTATGTTGACGGCCAAAAATACCGATATGCAACACCTCCAAGGTTTGGAAAGTGGTGCCAACGCCTATATTGCAAAGCCGTTCCATCCCGATCATTTGTTGGTTAGAATTGATAAGCTTCTTGAGGAAAAGGAATTAATCTTAAAGCACTTTACCCAAGATACCATCCTAGATAGCTTAATCCAATTACCTGTAAATAATGATGACAAAGAGTTTTTAAGACAGGTTGTGGAAATTGTTCGCGATAATATCGAGAACGAAAATCTTCAAAGCTCATTTATTGAAGAAAAATTAGCCATGAGCAGTTCGCAACTGTATAGAAAGATTAAACAAATATTTGGTTTTTCGCCAGGCGATTTAATTAGGACTATTCGCTTAAAACATGCGGCAGAACTTCTTATAAAAAGTAATCTTACCGTATCTGAAGTGTGCTATCAGTCTGGATTTAACAACCGATCTTACTTCTATCGCGAGTTTAAAAAAATGTACCACAGTACGCCCAAAGAATATCAGCTTCGGAATAATTACATCAGTGCAAAGTAGTTAGAGGTCCGTTTGATAGTTGTTTAGATACACTTTTGGTCAAATAGTGTACACCATTTGTTAGCCTCTCATATAACTTTATGTAGTGGTTTGATCACTTATTTCAGTAGTACACATTTTGGTCAAACTC
>JBARDR010000408.1:0-3538 GCA_049795335.1 Gelidibacter sp.
TTATTCCAAATGACAAAACTATGGAGACTTCCAATCTTCATAGTTTTTTTTTTACAATATCAAATCATGGTTGTCCGATTAAAACTTGCTCTACTTCGCTTAACCTGTTATAAATAGCGACGGATTATGAACCTGTAGAGTTCTTTTAGGACTATCAGCAATAGTTGTATCACTATAACAGGATTTAATCAATAATCTGTATAGCTATTTTAGGACGGGTCAGACGGGTCAATCAGGGTAGTTATATGTATGGTTATAGTATAGTTATAGCGTGGTTATAGCGTAGTTATAGCGTGATAACGCTCTTTAATACCGCTGTTCATCACAGCACATTCACAGCTAAAACGGTGGGTAATGTTAATCCTGATACGAGGATTTCTGAAGAATATTAACGCTTTCTAAAATTTCAAAACCACTCTAAAACAAAAAAGCATCCCGATCCTGTTAAAAACAGAAAAGGAAAGCTTCTCATTGGAATACCAAATTGCTCTGGTAATCACTACGTTCCGAATTTGACTTCGGAAACAACACAACTTCTTTAAAGTGCTAAAAAAAGCTCTAAATTTCTTTAGAGCTTCTTAGCATTTTTGCGGTCTGGACGGGACTCGAACCCGCGACCTCCGCCGTGACAGGGCGGCATTCTAACCAGCTGAACTACCAGACCGTTGCGTCAATGCGAGTGCAAATATACACCTCAATTTCAATATCGCAAATGTTTTATGCACTTTTTTTGAAATTATTTTCCCTACTTAAATTTGCCGCGCTCTACCATGTAGGCAGTCAGGATCTTATCGAAATCCTTAGTGATATCAGCTTCCACATATTTTATTTGATATTGCCCACATTTAATCCGCAATTCATCAAAATATGATCCCACAGCCGATTCATAAGCCTCTTTTATGGTTTCTGGATACAAATTAATGTGCTCGCCAGTCTCAACATCTACAAAACGCTTGGGTGTATTGTCAAAATCGAAAGTCAATTCCTTTTCCTTATCAAACACATGAAACAAAACCACTTCATGTTTCTTATGTTTTAAATGCCGAAGCGCCTCAAATAATTTTGCTTGATCCGTTGTGGTCTGGAACATATCCGTAAAGAAGAAAATCAATGATCTCCGATGGATCTTCTCTGCAATCTGATGCAGATAGGTATAGGTGTCTGTTTGCTTGTTTACCGACTTTGAAATGACCGTTTTGCTCAATTCACTCAACAACATATGATGGTGGCGTTCACTTCCTTTTTCGGGGGCGTAATAATCATAGGCATCGCTATAAATACTCAGCCCTACCGCATCACGTTGTTTTTTAAGAATATGCATCAAACTGGCAGATGCTAAAGCTGAAAACGCAATTTTATTCAAATTATGGATGGAAAACGCTTTTATCTCCGGATAATGCATAGAACTGCTGTTGTCAATAATCAAGTGGCAACGCAAATTAGTTTCCTCATCATAGCGCTTGGTAAACAACTTATCCGTTTTGGCAAACAACTTCCAATCAATATGCTTGGTGCTTTCCCCCTGATTGTAAATCTTATGCTCGGCAAACTCCGCAGAAAACCCATGAAATGGACTCTTATGCATCCCAGCAATAAAACCTTCAACCACTTGCTTGGCGAGCAGTTCGAGATTTTTAAAACCTCCTGTGTTAGTAAGTTCTTGCTGTAAATCCATGTTTAAGATATGAGACCCCCTTTGCTACTAGTACTAAGAACAAAGACCGAAATGGTCTATATTTCAGTCTTTATTCTTGTTACTTAGTACTTAATTTTTATTCGGCTAGCTTATCAACAATGCCGTAAGCGACAGATTCATCAGCGCCCATCCAATGGTCGCGATTAAAATCCTTCATTATTTTTTCGATAGATTGATTACAATTTTCCGCTAATAAACGCGCACTCAATTCTTTTGTTTTCAAAATCTCTAAAGCAGTAATTTCAATATCACTCGCTGGTCCGCGTGCACCACCACTTGGCTGATGGATCATAACGCGTGCGTGTGGTTGGATCAATCGTTTGCCTTTCGTTCCTGCTGACAACAGAATGGAACCCATCGATGCTGCAAATCCTGTACAGATCGTAGACACGTCACTTTTTAAAGATTTCATGCAGTCATAAATGGCAAATCCAGAAGTCACATAACCTCCAGGACTATTGATATATAAATGAATATCCTCAACATCCAAAGCATCTAAGTACATCAATCGATCGATGACATGTTTCGCCGATTTGTCATCCACTTGCCCCCAAAGGAACACTTTACGCTCTTCTATCAATTTGCGATCAATCGCATCTTGTATTTTTGTTTTATCGCTCATTTTCTAAATTTTTAACTAAAATAAAGAAAGGTTTACCATTACAGCAAACCTTCTATCACTTTATCTGAATATTCTATTTTTTTTAAGATCACAGATAGTACATCATATCCTAATCCTGAATTTATTAGATATTAGTATATAGACGTTTGCTCTATTTAACGACTATAAAAGTGCGTCAATAGCATCAG
Organism: Gelidibacter sp.; assembly: GCA_049795335.1. GTDB lineage: Bacteria > Bacteroidota > Bacteroidia > Flavobacteriales > Flavobacteriaceae > Gelidibacter. Next base: position 2,507 of record JBARDR010000408.1, read on the forward strand.
TGTAGGCATTTTTAGGAGCTACACCAACCTGTCTTCCTACAACCTCTCCGTTTTGGAACACTAATACCGTTGGGATGTTTCGCACACCGTATTTCGCGGCAAATTCTTGATTTGCATCAACGTCCACTTTACCAACGACTGCTTTACCCTCATATTCTTCACTAATTTGGTCAATGATCGGTCCAACCATTCTACAAGGTCCACACCAAGCAGCCCAAAAATCTACTACTACCGGCTTATCACTTTTCAAAACCGTTTCTTCAAAGTTTGCATCTGTTATTTCTAATGCCATATTTTCTATACTTTTAATTGTTTCACTTTTATTTAATGCTCAAAAATAATCAAAATAATAACCAATCCTTATACGGTTAGCATTTGTTTTGCTTATAGCTGGATTCGTGATACTTATGACAACTTTTTGGGCGCATAAACCAGGCTTTCCTTTATACCTGTCCGTCCGTTCAGGCTGGTCTTTTTATTGCGAAATACCATAAAAAGGATGCCACTTCAAACGCGAAGCATTCATGAGCTCCAAATATTAAATATATGTAAACGAATAATCGCTTGCGCAAATTTGGCTTTTCAAAACAAGCCGTCATTATTAACGGAAGGAAGCAATTAGCTCCATGTAATTCTTAATTTTAACTCTTTTAGAAATTCAGAAGATTGCTTCGTCATGCTCCTCGCAAGGATCGTTTAATTCAACTTATAAAATAAATCCTGACCATTCAATTCATCCAACAACTCCTGTGAAATCTTAACTTTTTGCTTTCTACTCGGCATGTGCAATTTAATTTTGGCTTCATTATCATAAACTAAGAAATTCAGCGCATGATTCCCTTCATGCATTCTTAATATTTCATCAAGCGCCATGATTTTACTTTCCTTTAAATCCTTTATCTCTAACTGAATCGATAATTTTTTCGCATAGGTCTCCATGACGTCATGCAACAGTTGAAAACTGGTAAATTGCAATCGTGGTTCACTTTTTTTCCCCGTATCCTTATTTGTCCAGCCTTCCTTGACATACAC
>JBARDR010000409.1:0-3626 GCA_049795335.1 Gelidibacter sp.
GTTTATGCGTCATAATCCACCAAGTGGCAGCTTCCATCAACAATTCAGGAGTGTCATTTTTGTTGGCAAAAAAAGCATAAAAGGACAAACCAACGTTTGTCCCTTTTGCGGCAATCTTTGCATTGCAAACTGCAATCATTTTATCTTTTAAAACTGGACTAAGCATAATGAGGTTTTAGGTTTGAGGCTTGAGGCTTGAGGTAAAACACTCATATTAGATTTCAACTTCAATTCGTTCAGTGAGCTTGTCGAAGTATTAACTGCGTCGTCTATTCTTATTTTGGTCAGAGCGTCCTCCTGAAGATGGACTCTTAGCACCTGAACTTTTCTCCTTCGGCTTATTGCTTCGTCCTTGCCCTTGCCCTCTTCCTTGACCTTGTTTAACAGGTTCGGTAGACTCATTAGGATCGGGTTCAAAACCTTCCACAATCTCCATAGGAATGCGCTCTCTGATTAATTTTTCGATATCACGAAGAAAGGTCGTTTCATCAGCACTTACTAAAGAAACCGCTAAACCACTCGCTCCTGCTCTTCCTGTTCTACCGATACGGTGAACATAATCTTCAGAAATGTTAGGCAGTTCAAAGTTTACCACGTGTGGCAATAATGGGATATCCAAGCCACGTGCAGCAATATCAGTGGCGACCAACACGCGTACTGTTCCTTTTTTAAAACCTTCCAAAGCCTTGGTTCTGGCACCTTGACTTTTATTACCGTGGATGGCCATGGCCGTAATTTGGCTACTAATCAACTTTTGAGTCAGTTTGTTGGCGCCATGTTTGGTACGTGTAAATACCAATACCTGTTCCCAATTACCATCTTTAATCAATTTCACCAACAAATCTGCCTTTAAACTTTTGGCAACACGATACACTTGTTGGTCAATCGCTTCAACCGTTGTGTTTTCAGGCGTGGCTTCCACCAATACTGGATGATTGAGAATATCGTTGGCCAAAGCTTTGATGTCCTTGGAAAACGTCGCCGAAAACAAAAGATTCTGGCGTTTAGCTGGCATCACTGCCATAATTTTTCTGATATCACGTAAAAAACCCATATCCAACATACGGTCGGCCTCATCCAATACGAGAATCTCAACATTGGCAAGCGACAATAAGCGTTGGTTATGCAAATCCAACAAACGTCCAGGCGTTGCAATCAGTACATCAATACCATTGCGAAGAGTGGCTACTTGCGGATTTTGGTTGACACCACCAAAAATAACGGTGCTTCTAATATCCAAATACTCACTGTATTGTCTTACGTTTTCGTACACCTGCGCGGCTAGTTCACGGGTAGGCGTCAATACCAAAGCCCTAACGGGACGGTGGCGTAAAGGCTTGCCTTCTGATAATAGTTGCAATAATGGCAATGTAAAACCTGCTGTTTTTCCGGTACCTGTTTGGGCCGATGCTAATACATCTTTACCTTCTAATACTAACGGAATGGCTTTTTGTTGAATGGGTGAAGGCGTTGTATAGCCTTGTTTGCTGATGGCTTTAAGTAAAGCATCAGATAATCCTAATGAATTGAATGACATAAATTGTGTTTACGAAGCAAGCACTATTGATTTAGGTCACTCCTTTAAATTTTGGGCAAAGATAAGTTTATTTGCTGGGTACTACACTATGCACGGCGGTATATTGCAAAACACTGGGCGGCACAAACACCTTAATCACCTCACAGCCAAGCTTCGTCAAGGCCATTTATATCCTTCATAACGACATGAAGCTAGGGTTTAGAAATGTCCGATATTGTCGCTTTTTGTCTGGTATTGTCCGATTTTGTCCGGTATTGTCCGATTTTGTCCGATTGGAGGCGTTTTATAGGGGTTTTGTTCGAGTCTTGTTCGACACTTGTTCGAGTGAGCCTTTGAAAAATATGATTTTTTGGGGAGTGTGTCGAAGGAATGTAGGAGATGGGTTTGAAAAACTGTTTATGGGTGTAGGAAAATATGTTAATTTTTGTGTAGGAATACTGGGGTAAAGGCGCTATGTTAGTGGTTTATAACGAACTATATGAAAAAAACAATAAACCAGGTTATAGCAACCGCCATGATACTCTTGTGTGTTGCTTGTCAAAATAACAAAGAAAAACAGTTAGAGCATGAAGGATTTAGCATCAGCGGCGCAGTGACTGGATTTCCTAATGGCACAAAAATATATTTACGGAATTTAGCAACAGACGCTGTTTTCGATAGTACTGTTGTAGATAATAATCAATTCAAATTTAATGGAGAATTAATAAGTCCACCAGAGCAAATTTGGATTACGGCAATAGTTGATGACCAATTCATTTACACCAACCTACTTATTGAAAACGACGACATCACCGTGCAAGGAGATATTACCGACTTTCCATGGGATGTTAAAATAACAGGCTCCAAAACACAGGATGATTTCAATTATATCAGAAACAAAACTAAAGCTAATGATATTAAAAGGGATTCATTAACCAATGCATATATCTCGCTTTCATTCGACGAACGAGAAAAACAATTCAAAAAGATATGGGGACCTATTAACACCATTGATAGTGTGAACAAATTAATAACACTTAAATATATTAAAGACCATTCCGACACCTACGCCAGTATTATTAAGTTAAATGCTTACAAAGGATCATTTGAAAAAGAGGAAGTTCAAGAACTATTTGACGGCTATGATACTGAAATTAAAGAGAGTAAATATGGCCGAGTTATCGAAGTGTTTTTAAAGGAAAAAATCTCTGAAATTGGAGATCAATTTCATGATTTCGAAGGTTTAAATCAAAAGCAAGAAACAGTAGTATTCTCTGAAATTCGCGGAAAGTTTACCTTACTAAACTTTACTTCTGCATATTGTGGCCCTTGCATTCAATCCATCGATGAACTTAAAGAAATCCAAACTACCTTTTCCGATTCGTTGACTATCGTAAGCTTTTCGGGAGACCCTAAAAAAGAATATTGGCTCCAAGCCTTAAAAAGGGATGAGACCGATTGGCTAAGTATTTGGGATGGAAAGGGTAGATATAGCGAAACTTCTATAAAATATGGCATCCAAGGTTTCCCAACATTTGTATTAATTAATCCAGATGGAACTATTATTAAGAAGTGGTCTGGTTATGGAAAGGTTGGTAATTTAACAAAGTTGATTGAGAAATATGTTGTCCTATAATAATTACTCACAAAAGAAGGTATAGGCCTCGGCTATCGCTCTTTTGTAACACGTGCCGTTTGTAATGAGCTTTAATAAAAATAAAACCCATAAAATCACCAGATACTGCTCCTTTACAACCAGTGCCCACCCATGATTTAATTTCCAAACTCCACATTTAAAATAAAACAAATTCTTCCCAAACCCGTTATCCTTTAAAAACCCCATGCACAAAGTATTCGAAACCGAGCGATTATTAATAAGGCCGACATCAGAAGACGATTCCGAATTAATTTATCAATTGATGAACACGCCTAAATTCATCAAATATGTTGGAGACAGAGCCATTGACTCCGTTGAAGCTGGCGCAAATTACATTCGCACTAAAATGCTCCCGCAACTACATACCCTTGGGTATTCAAATTATACCATAATCATAAAATCAGAGGGCCAAAAAATAGGCACCTGCGGACTTTATAAAAGAGAGGGCGTAGA
>JBARDR010000410.1:0-5204 GCA_049795335.1 Gelidibacter sp.
CAAAAAACTATCTCAAAAGAGATTTTTGAATTATTTCAACTAGATGCAAAAATAAGAAATCCTAATGGTCTTTTTCATTGACCGACGACATTGCCAACAATTTTACCATGGTGTTATAATTTCTGGCTGTTGCTGTGACGTTCAATTTTCGCTCAAAAGAATTCATATTGAATTTCGCTTGTCCGTAGCCAGCAATATTGTGAAAATAAAGACCATCGTTTTTGATGACAAACGTCTCATTTTCATATGTTATTTTAGAGACTTCTTCAACCAACTCATTAATTGGAATTCTACTGAACATTATAAAATAACTCTTTTCCTTTATTTCATCCGAAAAAGGACAGGCCTCAAAAATAGCTTCCAACTCCTCATGCGTTTTGACAATAACTGAAACCTCAGATCCAAAATGAGCATGGATGGATTTATGGATTTTATCTTGAATCGCCTCTATTTTATCAGATGCCTGGAAAATGACATTGCCACTTTGGATGTAGGTTTGCACATTTTGAAACCCTTCTTTGGTAAATAGCTCGCGCAGCTGTGCCATGGAAATTTTATGATGACCTCCGACGTTGATTCCTTTTAAAAGAGCGACGAATGTGGTCATGTTTAAAAAGTCTTGACTTTTTTGAAGTTTGTCTTGTTGTTTTAATATTTTAATCGCTTTATTGTTTAATTCTATAAGCTTTTTTGTCTTTCCCATAATATTATAGATGCTATATATCTAATATATAAAACAGATATCATTTTGAGCGTAAATTCTAGAGATTTTCATATACTTATACAATGATTTAGCCGTTATACTTTCACATTAAAAACTATTCTAGAATCAAGATTATATTATCAATAAACTTAAGTTAAAATATAATATCCCCTTAAAACTCACGACACTGTTTTACAGTAGGTTATGCAAATAATGGCGTGTTTTTATTTATAAAGAAATGTTTTCAAGGCCACAAAATCAGCATTTTACGGATAATATTTGTATTTTTGCCGAAATTTTATAACTCCATTCGCCCCAAGTCATGAGTTTATTAAAATCCTATCTGATTTTTTTAGCAATTTATTGCACTTCCTTTTCTAGCTATTCTCAGTTAAGAGGAAGTCATATTAAGAGCCAAGAACGATTAAATCAACTTATTTCACAAGATAGCATCTACGAGGCAACCTTGCTTTTGAATGAAGATCTTTCGCATGCCCAAAACCACCACCTGCCCACATCTTTAGCCTATACTAATCAAGCTTTAGGGACCGTTTTTTCAGGGATTGAAAGTCATGAAACTGCGGCCAAATATTATACTAGGGCTTTTGAAATTTATGACTCCATCAGCAATTTCAATGAGGTTGACAACGTATTGACGCATTTGTCAAGAAGTTACGTTGATGGAAAAAACTATGAAAAATTTGACAGCCTAATTCCCATAGCTCTTGATTACTCCAAGCGCCTTCACACCATTAATCTTTTTTACAATTTAGAATCCAAAGTCCGCAAAAGCTATTTTATCCAAGATTATGACGCAGCTTTACAGAATTCAGACCAAGCGTTTGAGCAGTTAAATACCTATGATTTTATCTCTGAGCATGATAAAGACGAAAAAAAACGATGGGAAGCTGCTTTTGGATACTATAAAGCTGTGGCCCTAATTAATTTGGGTCAACCTGAAGCAGGCTACAAAGTACTCTTTGATATAGACTCTGAACAATTTCAAGTTAAAGATAAAGAGTACCTTTTCCCCTTAAGTCAATTTTCGACCTTTAATTTTTACAAGTTCAAATATTATAATGAATATACCGATCAACTAGATCTAGCCAACCGCTACCTTCTCAAATCGGATTCTTTAAAGTTTCTTGCAGTCAAGAATTTTCAAAATAAAATATCTAAAAACGGAGATCTTATTTATAAGATTATCAACAAGGAAAAAGAATTACAACTTGCCAACTCGAAGAGAACCCAAGACAGACTGCTTTATAATGCCTTTCTAATCGCCACAATCGTGTTGAGTTTAATACTTATAGCGTCGGCGATTTTCTTCTATTATTACTACAACAATAGAAAACATATCAAAGCAATCAACTTAAGACTTAAAGAATCCAATAAAAAATTAAAACAGATTGACAAAGAGCGACTTGAATTTTTCTCCATCTTGAGCCATGAATTAAGAACACCAATATATGGCATCAATGGCCTAACCACTTTAATCGAACAAGAACAATCTCCTGAGAAAAGAAAAGGTTATTTAAATGCACTGATCACATCCAGCAATTATATTTCTGTCCTTATTGACAACGTTTTACAAATCTCAAAATTAAAATTTGAAAACAAGACTTTGCATTTAAAACCCACCAACTTTTCTCAATTCATAAAAAATATTACAACCTCCATAAAAATTTCAGCCAACCAAAAAGGACTGGAACTTTTCACGAATATAGATAAAACCAATTTTAACGAGTTTTTATTGGTAGACAAGGTTGTATTAAGTCAAATTTTGATCAATCTTATATATAACGCCGTAAAGTACACCTCAAAAGGCTTTGTATCCCTCAATGTAACTGAGCAGCAGAGAACAGATTCACACGTAAAATTATTATTTGAGATTAAGGATTCCGGCATTGGTATTAAGAATAAAAATAGGGACATCATTTTCAATGCATTTGAAAACACGACATTTCTAGAAAAGAATAGCTCAGGCTCAGGGCTTGGCCTTTATATTGTAAAAACCTTGCTGAAAAGTTATAATTCTCAAATCGAATTTACTTCAAAGCCGAATGAAGGAAGTAACTTTTTCTTTGAAATTAATTTTGAAATTGCCGAATTGCGAAAATCTAAAGGTCAACTCACGCCAACTGCACTTGATACGCCTACTAAAATTCTCATTGTAGATGATAACCACATCAATTTATTGGTCACTCAAAAAAATGTTGAAAAAATTCCGGGTTATTTTTGTGAAACTGCTACTCGCGGTAAAGAGGCCATCTGCCTTGTAAAAGAGAAAGATTTTGACATAGTGCTAATGGATATCAACATGCCGGACATGGATGGCTATGAAGCTACCAAACATATTAGATTGTTCAATCCTAACATTCCAGTTTTGGCGTTAACGGCTTTAAATTCTGTTGATGTTCAAAACAAAGCTAAAGCTTGCGGGATGAATTACGTCATTACAAAACCTTATGAATTTGAAGTATTTAAATCCGTAATTTTGAAATACAGCCATGTGATTCACGATAATTCGCTTTAAATAGCTTTTGCGACAATATAAGCGCCAGTCCATGCATTTTGGAAGTTAAATCCACCCGTAACAGCATCGATATTCAATACTTCTCCAGCAAAAAACAAATTTTTGTGAAGTTTACTTTCAAAGGTTTTAAAATTGACTTCTTTTAAGTCAATACCTCCCGCCGTAACAAACTCTTCTTTAAATGTACTTTTTCCGTCCACGTTAAAAATGGCCTGTGTCAATTGCGAGGACAATTCCTCTAGCTGGTGCTTATTCAAATCTGCCCAACGTGTTACTTGAGATATATTTGAAGCCATAACCAATTTATGCCAAAGACGTTTAGGCAAATCAAATTGTGGCGCTTTAAAGACACTTTTCTTAGCGAAATCCTGTTTGACATCTTTTAAAATACTTAAGCAATCTTCAAGAGATTTTCTGATAAAATTAATTTCAATCTCAAATTTATAATCACGATTAGCGAGTTCAATGGCCCCAAAAGCGGAAAGCTTTAAAATGGCAGGCGCGCTCATACCTACATGCGTTATGAGCAATGGCCCTTCTGAAAACAAATCAGTACCGACCACTTTGACTTCGACATTTTGAGCCACCACGCCAGGAATATCCTTAATGCGCTCATCTTTGATATTAAAAGTGAAAAGCGATGGCACTGGCTGTGAAATACTGTGGCCTAAATCCTCCAATAATTTCCAGACTTTCGGATTGCTTCCTGTGGCAATGACCAATTTTTTACAATAAAAAACGTCTGATTGTGTTTCTATTTTAAAATGATGGTCGAAATTTCTTGATTCAGATGGGGATGAAAACTCTATGCTTTTGACACTTTCATTATATAGCACCTCAACATTATGTTTCTTGGCTTCGTTTAAAAAACAATCAATGATAGTTTGTGATGAATCAGTAATTGGAAACATACGTCCATCCTCTTCAATTTTTAGTTCCACGCCTCTTTTCTGAAACCAATCAATGGTATCACCTGTCATAAATTGATGAAAAGGCCCTAATAATTCCTTTTCACCTCTTGGGTAATTTAATACCAATTCTGAGGGAACAAATTCGGCGTGGGTCACATTACACCGTCCGCCGCCAGAAATTTTGACTTTTTGCAAACCTTCCTTACCACGTTCAAGAATAGCGATTTTCAATTTTGGATGACGTTCTGCAATGTTGATGCCCGCAAAAAAGCCTGCGGCACCACCACCAATAATAATGATGTCTTTTATATTCATAAGCGATCGGGAAAATCAGAAATGAGGCCATTAACGCCATAACTTTTCATAAGTGCAATGTCCTTTAATTCATTAACAGTCCAGGCATTGACTTTATAGCCCAAATTCTGAATTTCTTTTACTTTATTTTTATTCAATAACAGAAAATCCGGATGAATGGCTTTCGCGTTAATTGTTTTTGCAAAGTCAATAGCACCTTCAATATCCGATTCGGTTAGGACAGCCAAGGGAATATTTTTATTGCTATTAAAAACCGTTTTCAATTGTTCAAAATCAAAACTGGACACGATAAAGTGTTCGTAATTCCAACCTTTCGTTTCTACGTATAATTGGATAATCCTGCAAGTATCTTCAGCTGTTCGCTTCCCTTTTAATTCAATATTCAAAAAGCATTTTTTATCTATCAAGTTTAAAACTTCCAATAAGGTCGGAATTTTAAATTGGCCGTTCACTTTAAGTACTTTCAACTGTTCTAGCGTTCTTTTGGCAATTTCTCCAGTAGCTTCGGTCAATCTCTCTAAAGTGAAATCATGAAATACGACCAACTCTCCAGTTTGACATAAATGCACGTCTATTTCTATGCCATCAACTCCCAAATCCATGGCTTTCTGCATGGATTCCAAGGTGTTTTCAGCCACGTAGCCTCTGGCACCGCGATGGCCTATTTTTAGAGTTTTATTCACTTTGAATAGTTTCAGGTTTGTTTTGTTTCCCGTCGTCGCTAAAACTTCGCACGGGC
>JBARDR010000411.1:0-2252 GCA_049795335.1 Gelidibacter sp.
CTACAAATCAACGCCTTAATTTCATAGATTTGTCTCGCTATTAATCAATATTTGTAAAGATGAAAAAACTTATTCTTAGCCTTGCGGCTTTGGCATTTGCGACCTATTTGTTTTCTCAAGATGATTCTAAGGATGATACCTCAGCTGTAACAAAAAATACAGTAGTGGTGATTCATGACGGACTTAAAGACAGCTCTAAGCTTAAATAATAAGGTGAGTTTTGGATTAAAAATCTTCGTTTTTTAATCATATTTTGAAAACAGAAAAAGGACAACTAATTTAAACAATTGGTCGTCCTTTTTTGTTTTTGAGATTTTCTGAAAAGAACACTTCACCCGATGCGCAAATGATATATTTGTTTCAGTCTACATTTACCTTTTAACCGATGAACTTAAAGGTGTAATTTATGAAGTCTTTGATGATGCTCATTGGTGTATCTTTTTTGTTCCAATTCTTTCCTTTAGTGACCATAATAACAAGGTAGGGATTTGTAAAAGGTTTGCCGACGTTTATCAATTCAAATCCGATTATCAAGGAAAACTAAAATACAATCCTTATTTTTGTCTTTCCAATTAAAGTTATGAGTCAAGACGTAAGTAAAAGGTATGCGCAACGAGGTGTTTCCGCTTCAAAGGAAGATGTGCACAATGCCATAAAAAACATAGATAAAGGCTTGTTTCCACAGGCGTTTTGTAAGGTTGTTCCAGATTATCTCACCAATGATGAGGATTATTGCTTAATCATGCATGCTGATGGTGCCGGTACAAAGTCCGCTTTGGCCTATATGTACTGGAAAGAGACTGGCGATGTTTCGGTGTGGAAAGGTATTGCTCAAGATGCCTTGATCATGAATATTGACGATTTGCTCTGTGTTGGAGCGACAAGCAATATAATGCTGTCTTCTACCATTGGTAGAAATAAAAATCTAATTCCGGGAGAAGTTATTTCTGCTATTATAAATGGTATGGAAGAGTTGATCACTGAATTGAAATCCTTTGGTGTAACAATACATTCTACAGGTGGCGAGACCGCTGATGTGGGCGATTTGGTCCGCACAATTATAGTGGATTCTACAGTGACAGCGCGAATGAAGCGCTCTGATGTGATTGATAACGCCAACATTAAAGCTGGTGATGTTATAGTAGGTTTGTCCTCTTCAGGGCAAGCGAGTTATGAAACTGAGTATAATGGAGGTATGGGAAGTAACGGACTTACTTCTGCGCGACATGACGTGTTTCATAAATATTTGGCTGAAAAATTCCCAGAAAGTTTTGATGCTGCTGTGCCTGAGGATTTGGTCTATTCTGGAAAAGTTAAATTGACGGATGCGGTTGAAGGTTCTCCTATAAATGCTGGAAAGTTAGTGCTTTCACCAACACGTACTTATGCGCCAATAATCAGAGAGATTATATCTAAATATACTGCTCAGGATATTCATGGAATGGTCCATTGCAGTGGTGGTGCTCAAACCAAGATTCTTCATTTCGTAGAAGGTCTTCATATCATTAAGGATAATTTATTTCCAATTCCTCCGTTATTCAAGTTGATTCAGGAGCAATCCAATACCGATTGGAAGGAAATGTATCAAGTTTTTAACTGTGGCCATCGTATGGAACTCTATGTTTCGCCTTCTATTGCTGAAGATCTGATTGCAATATCAAAATCTTTTAATGTAGATGCGCAAATAGTGGGAAGGGTGGAAAATGCCGCTAAAAAGCAGTTAACGATTACAAGTGAATTTGGAGAATTTATATATTAATAACTAGTCTAAGCATTAATACCTACTTAATGAGAAAGATTTTATGTATTTGCACGGTCCTGTTGTGCCAGCTTTTAAACAGCCAAACTAAAGATTCAGTAGCTGTCGTAGAAAAACCAAAATGGATTCAAAATAACAAGGCCAGTCTTGATATTAGTGAAGTGACATTTGTTAACTGGAATGCTGGTGGAAGTAACTCTATATCTGGACTTTTTGGTTTGAGATCCTCCTTAAATTACGCAAACGATAACTTTTATTGGAAAAATAAGGGCGAAATTCGCTATGGTGTGAACAAGCAAGAGGGGCAGATTTTGAGAAAAACTGAGGACATGCTCGAGCTTAATTCTAATATGGGCTATAGAAAAGATTCATTGACTAATTGGTTCTTTTCAGCGCAATTCAACTTTAAGACGCAATTTACTAATGGCTATAATTACCCTGATAAATCAAGGGCAATCTCCAAATTTATGGCTCCTGGCTATATGTTTATAGG
>JBARDR010000412.1:0-5410 GCA_049795335.1 Gelidibacter sp.
GAATTAAAACAGACCCCACCGCCTCATCCAGGCACGGCAAGTATTTTAAATTATGCTGAAAACTGGGTCGGCACTACTAATTTTAATCTGAGAAGACCCAATATTGTAGTCATTCACCATACCGCACAAGATTCTGTGGGGCAAACCCTTAAAACTTTTACTTTAGAAAGAACTCAAGTCAGTGCGCATTATGTTATTGGAAAGAATGGTGAAATCTACCATATGCTCAATGATTTTTACCGTGCTTGGCATGGCGGAAATAGCCAATGGGGTTCCAATAACGATTTAAACTCCTCCTCTATAGGCATAGAACTCGACAATAATGGTTTTGACGAATTTTCACAACTTCAGATCCAGAGTTTAATAAATTTATTAAAAGATCTGAAAGAAAAATATAAGATTCCAGCGGCCAACTTTATAGGCCATTCTGATATAGCGCCAACCAGAAAGAATGATCCCAACAGGACATTTCCTTGGAAAGAATTAGCGAAGGAAGGCTACGGATTATGGTATGATGAAATTCCTGTAGTCGATGCTCCCTTTTTAGAGGACAACACGCTGTTGGACATCGTAATTCCTAAGGAAATAAACATGGCAATTAACGACTCTAGTGTGGTTACCAAAACAGAAACCCCAGTAATAGCGCCATTATTAGATGTAAACCCAAAAGTTGCCCTTAAGATTATTGGTTATAATGTCAGCGATTTGCCCGCGGCTATCAAAGCATTTAAACTTCATTTTATTCAAACCGAAGTCGATTCAACACTAACCGATTATGATTTAAAGGTGCTGAATAATCTTTATAAGAAGTATTTGTAAGCATAGCGGTCCAATCGAAATAAGCTATTTCTATTGGGGGCCATTTTATGTTTTGAAGCGCTTCTGATGGTCAGATTGTGAATGGATTTAACAGTCTTTACAAGTTCCGGTTAAAACACAATTTACATTTTCAACAAGGTATTCCTTAGGAATTGAAAAATTAACTTCTACTGGCAAGCATTCGATGGTATCACATTTAACACATTTAAAATGAAAGTGTTGTTCTGCCAAGGCGGCCTCATCATGTTTTTCCCATAAAGCAAAATACTGTTTGCCATCTTCCGCAACAATACGATGCAAAACGCCATCGTCACAAAAACGATTTAAAACACGGTATATCGTGGCTCTGTTGATATCAATATCAATTTGATCCTCAATTGCATCCTGGCTCATGCCTTTACCTGCTTTAATTAAAACATCCAAAACGGCTTCTTTTGTTGGGGTATTTCTTCTTTTCATTGCCTAATGCGATTAACTCGCAATAAACTATTGCGATTGTGTTGCAATATACAAAATAAGTATTATTTTTGCAAGACAATCTAATGCGACTTACTTGCAATTGAATGTCTGTTTTAAGAAATTGGGAACAAGACAAGAATGAATATTACCAGTAAAATTATCACGAACACATGAGAATTAAAACCAACACTATTGATATCATAGCACTTTCAAGTTCACTTATTTGTGCCATACATTGTGCTACATTACCATTAGTACTGTCATTTTCATCCTTGAGTAGTTTGCATTTTTTTGGCAACCCTTATATTGAATGGTCGTTTATATGTTTTGGTTTTGTGTTTTTTATGACTTCTCTTTGGCCTAGCTATAAAAAAGTTCATCATCGAGCAAAGCCTTTAGTATATGCTATTTTAGGATTTTTATTTTTTGCGTTAGGCCGACTTAATTTAACAGAGTTATGGGAAATTAGCAACACAGTTATAGGCGGAATTATGCTGGCCCTAGCCCATTATTTAAACTGGAAAGCAGTGCAGCTTAAAGTCCGCCAAAAGGGATTAATTTTTCAAAAAATGACGCAAAGCTAGGTTGACAGGTTCGTGTAAATTTGGTTTCAAGCTAAAAATGTAATCTCTAAGACAAATATATAATTTCGGTAATTCTCTAAGTTCAAATGCTCCTCATTATAAGGAGGAAGTTAATTACCCGGACATTCCGGATCTAGTTAATTCATTATCAATCCAATAATTTAAGCGGCATTAGAAAATTAGGTGATTTTATAGAAGAATCTCCAAAAACTTATTTATTAAAGTTTAGAAATTTTTTAGTCTAGAGGATATCTATCGAGAATATTGAAGTGTGCTTTTTAATACACGACTCAAAATATTTATATAATTTTAGTTCTTTAATTGAGTCTCATCCTAAATTTCCGAAATATGGATTACCAACAAGAATCAACCAATCATGATATATCGCTATCCCTTCCCATTAAAATAAGTTTTACGGCCTTAAAACACTACTTAAATAAAGAGTTTGTAGGTACAACTATTAGTAGACCCAATTCCAATGGAAAGACGGTGAATTATTTTAAGATCCTCGACATTGATTTTGAACAAACTGATATCGAAAAGTATAATATAGAATTGATGGTAAAATTAGAAACGCTAACCACTTTTTACAATAAGCGAGAGTTAGATATTTCAGTTCTAGCATTTGTAAACCTGGATGTTGGATCTCAAAAAATTTATATTGATACTTATAAAATTGATAGTAAAGGAAAAAATTGGTTTGCTAATCAACTGTTGAAATCCATGATCAACACCATTATTTATCAAAAAATAATTAAAAATCTTAATATTGAACTATTACCAATAATAAAGAAAAACATACTGCAATTAAATGAAAAGCTCGCTTCAAAAATTGAAGTAAAAAGTGGTATTTCGATTTTAGGATCCATGGAAAAGGTTATTATTGCTCATTTTGAGATAAAACAAAATGATATTTGGGTAATTATTAATATAAAAGGTTGGGGTATCATTGACGTAGAAAGCCTGGATTTATAAATAACTTAGATTTTGTAATCCAAATTACGCCTCACATGAACAACGCCGTGGTTAGTTTTTTCCACCAACAATTTTCACTATAGACTACAATCAGATAACTCTTGACTTGAAGAATGATTTTAAGGAGAACCAGGATTAACATCGTTGATCTTGAGTTTGGTTATAGCTCATTATATGCCATTGTTTGTGTTTTCCAAACATTGCTATGCTAGTGTTGGTGTTCCACCAACAATTTTCACTTATCCTAAAAAAAACATAAATTTTGCCTTACATTGATTTGACGGAGCAAGATTAATTTGTCGATCCTGAGATGAAGTCTCGTTACTCATTAAAGTCAAAACCACGAAAAACGGTTATCACGGCTTTTTTCACCTGTTTGCTTTTGCTCAACTGCTTTGGCACCGCTGTCAAATGAAAAAAGCCTACAAAAATCTATGATTTTGTAGGCTTTTACTTGTCGGGGTGGCAGGATTCGAACCTGCGACCTCCGCGTCCCAAACGCGGCGCGATAACCGGGCTACGCTACACCCCGAAATCAACTAAGAAAGTTGAATTTCTTTTTAAACTTGCTATCCGGTATTATTAGCAAATCTTGCGGAGAGACAGGGACTCGAACCCTGGCGACAGTTACCCGTCGACAGATTAGCAATCTGCTCCATTACCGCTCTGGCACCTCTCCGTTTAAATATAGAACTTGTTGTTCTGAATTCGGATGCAAATGTAGTACATCATTTCAAAGATTACAACTATTTTGTAAACTATTTCTTCCCATTTTTTCATTCTGGATACTCTATCCTGAGATGGAAGATGTTAGCTAATTTATTTTTTAAAATTTTTTTGATAGATTCGATCTCCTTAAAGGTAATATTCGCATTTAAAAACTGACCGTCCTCCATTTGCTTGTTAATAATGTTCTCCACAAAGTGGTTGATTTTGGTGGATGATGGATCTTTTAAGCTTTTTGAGGCAGCTTCCACGCTATCGCACATCATTAAAATTGCCGTTTCCTTACTGAAGGGTTTTGGGCCGGCATATCTAAAATCGGCAGCATCGGCAGTAATATCAATTTCCTTTTCCTTCATATAGAAATAATACACCATGGTCGTGCCGTGATGCGTCCTGATAAAATCGATGACACGATCGGGCAAATTATTCCGCTTTCCTATTTCAATGCCATCCAGAACATGGTCAAAAATAATTTGAGTGCTTTCCTGAGCCGATAATTCGTCGTGAGGATTAATCCCCGTCGATTGATTTTCGATAAAATAGGTCGGATTTTTCATCTTCCCAACATCATGGTATAACGCCCCTACCCTAACCAACATGGCGTTGGCTCCAATTTCATTGGCACAGGCTTCGGCTAAATTGGCAACGTTTAAACTGTGATGAAAAGTTCCGGGGGCCTTATTCGCCAATTCCTTTAAAAGCTTGCCATTGGTATCTGAAAGCTCTAACAAGGAAACATCTGAAACCAGTCCGAATAACTTTTCATAAATATAAATCAGCGGCTGTACAAACAAAGTGGCTAATCCGCAGAGAATAAAAATTCCGAAAGCCTCAAAATTGAGATTTGCAATGCTCCCTTCATGAATGACGAAAAAAGCAAAATAGGTAATGATATATATGAGTGTGATCTGTCCTACCGAAATAAAGAGATTGGCGCGTTTATACAATTCAGAGACGGTGAGAATGGTTACAATCCCTGCAATAATCTGCAAAAACATGTACTCATAACTATTGGGGACAATAAATCCTAATAGCAGCACGGTTAATACGTGTGAAAATAATCCTGATCGAGCATCAAAAAAGGCTTTTAATACTAAGGGAAGGACACAAAGCGGCACCACATATACGTATTTGGCATTATAGCTCACAATAAGCGTGGTTAGCAACACCATCAAAAGAATATTGAAAAATATAAAAGTGACTTTGGTATTATCCAAAAATATTTCTATCCTATATTTTCTTAAAAAAAGAAGTAGCATCAATAAGGTTAATGCCACTAAAATGGTGTAGGAAATGACAACCCAAGTGTAATTGGAAGAACTCCAAACCTGAGATTCGTATTCCGATTCCAACGATTTTAAAACGTCATATTTATGACCTTCCACCAACTCGCCTTTAGCTATAATCAGCGTTTCTCGTTCAACATTTCCATGTGTCGTCGAAATTTTATTCAACTCTTCATCCAACGCATTTTTTGTCATTGACTTATTGACTTTCAAATTGGGTTCAATCAAATCAAAAAACAGGGATACAAATACCGAACTGAAATTCGAATTTCCTTTTTCTTCAAGTTGCTTTTCCAAGAGTTTTCGAAAGGCATCTATTTTAGCAAGTTCTGAATAGGTGGTAGAACCCACCTGATTCTGGCCATCCAAAATCACAACATTCTTATCATTGGGATAATTGTAGTCTTCTTCTAAAACGCCATTTTTATAAATTTCGTTAAGAACCGTTTTACCGATTTTGTACAGCTCTGTTTTTTTCCGGCCTAAGGAGTCGTTAAAGGTAGCGTTGAATTTTTTGTTATAGTCGTCATAGACAAAGTCGTTCACTTCTTCGGTAAGATC
>JBARDR010000413.1:0-4966 GCA_049795335.1 Gelidibacter sp.
TGTAGATAGATAGCATCAATAAGTGCAGCACCAGAAAGTGGATTCACATAAGCTTCAGCTTCAGCAACACCTCCCAAACGGTCTGTCAAAAGACTCACCAAAGTTGCCTTAGCGGATCCTTCGTTACCAGTTTTAGCAGCAGCCTCAGCACTTAGTAAATAAAACTCTTCAACTCTCATGAAAATTAAGTCAGTGGTAATGATATACTGCTCCATTGCTTTTCTCGCTGGATCAAAAAACTTGTTAATTGGCATTAAAGGTGCGTTACCTGTACCAAACTGTGTTTTTCTAATATCATTTGCAGGAATTTGAGCATATAACCCATCATCAATAGCTTTTGAATCTCCAGCAGCAGCATAGCTATATGTGAAGTAATCCACTTGTCCCCACCAGTCGATTAATTGATGACCTAAATCTTCAGTTAAATCAAAGCCCCACATCCAAGAAGGAGTAGCAACATTATTAAAGCCAGATCCCACTCCAGGGTAAGCCAATTGACCTTTTGTAGTCAATGAATATTTACCACTGTCAATCACAGCGTCAGCATGTACTTTTGCATCTGAATAATTACCCATAGCAGCATAGGTATAAGCTAAGAAACCATGCACAATAGATTGGTCTATTTGATTCTTTTGAGCTCGTGTGTAGCCATCAAGCAATTCTAAAGCATGTGTAAAATCTCTGAGGATTAAATCATAAATCTGAGAAGCAGGAACTTTTGCAGTTTCAGTCGTTTCACCATCATAATAAGGTAAAATAGGCTGGGCCAAATCTAATTCTCTTTGGTAAGTCTGAGTTAAATAGAAATATGCATAAGCACGAGATGCTTTAGCTTGTCCTAATATACGTCGCAACTCAGTAGACTCAGGTTCTGCATCATTACCACCAGAGTTCATAATAACACTATTAGATAAGCTAATAATTTTATAGTAATAATTCCAAATAATCTTATTCTCGTCCTGAGTTTCATCTACGGTAGATACTAAGTTTGCAACGCCATTATACCAGCCATAACCACTGGTAGCTAAAGCCATATCGCCCACTAAAATATCCAACCAGATATCCACACCCTTTTGACCGAAATCATAATGTTGTGTAGTAATACTTCGATCTTGGATCATAAAACTAGCAATACCATCTAAGGTCCCCACAATCAAATCAGGGTTTACGTCAGAAAACTCATTAAAATCTGCATCAGTAATTACGTTAGTGTTTCTAACGGGATCTAAAAAATCCTCGCTACACCCCATTAAAATCAATGAGGCGGATATAATTGAATAAAAAATGCTTTTTTTCATATTGATTTTTTTTTAAAATTCGATTTTTGCACCAAGGGTGAAGGTAGTCATTGGCATATAAATACCAGAGTTACCACTACTAATCATTGTTGCTGGATTTAGTCCGTCTCTCTTACTGAACACCAAAAGGTTATCACCTGAAACATAAAACTTAACTCTTGTAAGATTCATGTCATTAGCAAATTGCGTAGGCAAAGTATAGCCAAGGTTAACGTTGTTTAATGATAAGTAATCTGCTTTCGTTAAGAAACGTGAGGATACATTCTGATAAGATACATCCGTTGCATAAGCTGCAGACATTCTTGGTACATTAGTTATGTCGCCAGGTTGCTTCCAAGCGTCTCTCATGTCAGTATGCCAGTTATCAGTACCAATTAAACTTCTGTTGTACATTAATACTCCATAACCACTATCATAAACATAGCCACCTAAACTATAGCTAAATTGTGCTGATAAATCAAAACCTTTATATCCAGTGTTAAGACGGAAACCACCTCTCACTTTAGGAATTGCAGATTTGCCAATATATTTTGTTGTAGCGTCAGCATATACGCTAGTCGTTGTAGATTGAACGTTAGCATTAGGATTTTCATCTAAAAATGTGGTCATACTAGAAATTCTCACATCACCTGCATTAAAAATTCCGTCATTATTGACGTCATTATAATACATGTTCCAAAGTCCTGCACCGTTTCCTGGATCTACACCAGCCCATTCACGCATGTGCCAGTCGTACATTGATTTACCTTTTGAATAAGCAATAGAACTGCTACTAACATCTAATGTTTTTAAATCGCCAGTAATGAAATCCTTTGGCATTTCTGTAATTTCGTTATCAAAAAGCTCTCCGTTAATACCAACAGAAAATCTGAAATCACCATCCTTAACAACTTTTACTAAAGCGTTAAACTCTAATCCGCTGTTTCTTAAAGTACCATCGTTATATTGAATGTTAGCAAATCCATTTGAACCTGGTAAACTTTGGTTGAAAAACAAATTAGTCGTGTTTTTTACATAGTAATCCACATCAAGATTTAGTCTGTCGTTAAACCAAGTACTTTCAAAACCAACTTGCGCGATTTTTGAAGTCTCCCAAGTTAACTCTGGGTTGGCACGGATAGATCCTTGTGTAAAGGAATAACTTCCATCTGCAGTATCGTTGATGTTATATAATTGCCATCCATACAACAAGTTATTACCTTGATCACCTATGATACCGTAACTTCCTTTCAATTTGAAATAATCCATGAAACTTACGTTTGCAAGAAAATCTTCTTTAGAAACTACCCAACCTAAACCTGCTGATCCAAAAGTACCCCATTTATCATTTAAGAAACGGGAAGAACCATCGCGTCTAACAGAAGCCGTGAAATAATATTTATGTGCAAAACTATAGTTCAATTGTGAAAAATAACTATCTAATGTCCATCCTTGTGTATAAGAATTTGCTTTACCGAACGGCGTAGTATATTGAGATAAATCGAATGTGTTAGGTAAAATCGCTTTTTGAGCTCCTGCACTCATTCTGCTAAATTTATTCTCAGTTGACTCATGCGCAACAAAAGCTTCTAAGGTATGCTCACCAAATGATTTGTTAAAACGCAATAACTGTAAGAAGTTTTGGTTAATATTCAAATCTTTTGTTTTAAATAAAGTTCCACCTGATCCCTTTGCTCCACCGTAGTATGGATTCGCTCTTGAAGCATCATCTGAAAAGTTATATTGACCACTATAACGAAGTTCCAATTTCAAATAATCTGTAAAATCAACACCAACATTAAAGTTACCCAGAACCGTATTCACATCTGTTCTTTGTACGTCATATTTAGCATCAGCAATACCATTGGTTGAGTTCCAAGCTCTTCTTCCAAATGCTCCACCGTAATCGTACTGAAAACCACCAAAGATTGGATCCTCAACACGGTTACCATTAGCATCTCTAAGGTAAACGTCATAGATAGCAGGCGTAGTGTTAGTCAATGCAAAAATATTTCCTGAGGAACCAGCATCACCTTCGGATGATGAAGAGTTGTTGTATCTAGCTCCTGTAAAAGCAATGTTACCACCTACACTTAACCAATCCTTCGCTTTGTGATCAAGATTTAACCTTGTAGAATATCTTGTATAGCGTGAGTTAACTGTGTATCCTTGATCATCCATGTAACCGAAAGAAGTTGAAAACTTTGTTTTCTCATTTCCACCACTAAACTGAACGTTCGCCTCTTGTCTGTAACCAGTACCAAAAGCCGCATCGTCCCATCTTGTTGGATTATATCTTCGGTTGATTCCGGTATTAAATTTACCTGTTGCAGGATCAATTAAACTAGCACCAGGAACATCCCAGATATTGTATTGATCATTGATTCCTTCAGTAGTACCATATATATTAGCACTTGCCCAAGCTGCTGGATTTGCCTGACCTAATAAAGTTCCCTTATTTTTTAGAGAAAGCCAAGACATTTCAATATATTCTTCTGGAGAGTTAACAACACTATAATTAGGTAAAATATGTGTGTTTATACTTGTTTGAAAATCTACAGAAATCACAGAAGTATTAGTTTTACCTTGTTTAGTAGTAATCAAGATAACCCCGTTTGCTCCTCTAGAACCGTAAATTGATGTAGCCGCTGCATCTTTCAAAACAGTTGTGCTCTCAATGTCAGCGACATTGATTGCAGAAATATCACTTTGAAATGGTGCGCCATCCACTACATATAATGGATTCTGGTTACCGTTTACGGAACCAAAACCACGAATACGAATTGTTGCATTAGAACCTGGAGCTCCAGATCCTGTAATTACATTCACCCCTGCAACTTCACCTTTAAGTGCCTGAGAAATGTTTGATACTGTTTTAGCTTCGATGTTCTCAGCTGAAATTTTTGTAGCAGTACCAGTAAAAGCATCTTTAGTTGTTGTACCATAACCAACAATTATTACTTCATCAAGTGCAGCAATATCTTCATTCATTGCTACGTTGATAGTATTGCTCGTACCTACAACTACTTCTGAGGTTTTCATGCTCACAAAAGAGAACCTTAAAGTTTCGCCCACACGAACATTAATGGTGTAGTTACCATCAAAATCTGTTTGAACGCCACGCGTTGTTCCTTTTACAAGTACACTCACACCTGGTAAAGGCATATTATCTGAAACAGATGTCACCGTACCAGAAACAGATTTCTCTTGAGCAAGAGAAATTTGCATCACAAACGCCATAAAAAGCGTCATTAACCATGTTAATTTTAATTTCATAAAACAATTATTTGAGTTAGTCTTGCGCAAACATCATAATAATTTATTAAAGAAACAAGTATTTTACTTAATATAATGTTAATGCCAGCAAGCGTTTGCACCATTTTTAATTAATATAAAACACTAATAATCAGACCATATTGCACTCATTTTTCAACAAATAAACATGTTAATGTTTTAACAAATAAAGAGCATAATAAATAATATAATAAGATAAACATAATTCAATCTGAAACTAATTAATAATTAACCAGAATTCATGTTAAATAACTATCATCATCATATACTAAAAAAGCAAAAACGCAAATAATTAACATTTCAATCAATTTTTAAGGATTTACCATATTAACCACAATCTTATGATGATGTTTTAAAAGAAAAAAAAATATCATATATTAAGGTGTGATATAACC